>NZ_VWWM01000036.1:0-268 GCF_011752945.1 Paraburkholderia sp. Cy-641 | reverse complement strand
TATCATATGATCGTATGCTGAATAGTTGATCGAAGTACAGATGGCAGAACTAGTACGCAGACAAAACTCAACTGTCATGGGATGTAGTGTGGAATAGATATATAGATTAACGGTGGATTAATGACAAGGAGAAAGGTAGCAACGTACAGAGGGAGTTTATTGTCGAGTAGGTATAAGACTAATTAGGCATACAATCAACATAAACCCTTAAATACTTTCTTTTTTTTTTTTTAATTGCCAGACCCCCCCCCGAGCCCTACCCGCCGCT
>NZ_VWWM01000035.1:0-91981 GCF_011752945.1 Paraburkholderia sp. Cy-641 | reverse complement strand
CGCGCTGGCTCGATACGCCGTTCGGCCGCCAGATCGTCGCCGAGGAAGATCGCCGGCTGCTCGAACAATGCGGTTTCGTCGACACGCGCACGCGCGGCCTGTTCCTGATTGCGCGTCTCGCGGCCGGCATCGTGCTGCCGCTGCTGGCCGGCGTGCTGGCGCGCGGACACGTCGCGGGCATCCGTTACCTCGCGCTCGTCGTTATCGCGGCGATGCTGGGCTTCATGCTGCCGAAGTTCGTGCTGGGCCGGCGTGCGAGCAAGCGGCGCGCCGGCGTGGTCAACGAATTGCCGCTGCTCGTCGATCTGCTGCGCCTGCTGCAGGGCGTGGGGCTGTCGCTCGATCAGGCGATGCAGGTGGTGGTCAACGATTTTCGCGGCATGTTGCCGGTGCTCGCGGGCGAACTCGAAATCGCGCAGCGCCAGTTCGCGACCGGCCGCACGCGCGAGCAGTCGCTGAACCGGCTGTCGTCGAGCTACGACAACGAGGACCTGCGCGCGGTGGTGCGCCTGCTCGTGCAGGTGGACCGGCACGGCGGCGCGGTGCAGGAGCCGCTCAAGCAGTTCGGCGACCGTCTGCGCGAGGCGCGCCGCGCGATGCTGCGCGAACGCATCGGCCGGCTCGCCGTGAAGATGACCGGGGTGATGATCGTCACGCTGCTGCCCGCGCTGATGATCGTGACCGCCGGGCCGGGGGTGCTGGCGGTCCAGCATTCGTTCCGCTCGGCCAAGCACTAAGGATCGGCCATGACTCAGCGTTTTTCCCGGCACAACCCCCGGCGGCATGCGCGTACCGCTGCGGCAGCGACGGCGCTCGCGGTGCTGGCGCTGCTCGGCGCGTGCGCGTCGAAGGAGCCGCTCGGCTACGGCGTCGGCGCGCAGGCCGAGCGCGCGATGATGACGCAGCAGCTCAACAAGGACCCGGCGCCCGACACGCCGGGCATGTACCTCGGCCTGATCGACCAGATGCAGGCGCAGGGGCTGTACTTCGCATCGCTCGCGCATATCGACGCCTACGAAAAGCAGTACGGCACGAGCCCCGAGACGATCCTGCTGCGCGCCGACGCGCTGCGCATGACCGACCAGGCGCCCGCCGCGGCGGCCGTGTACGGACAGTTGCTGAAGACGCCGCTGGCGGCGCGCGGCTATCGCGGGCTGGGCCTGATCGAGGGCGCGGCCGGCGAATTCGGACGCGCCGCGCAGCAGTTGCAGCAGGCGGCGCTGCTTGCGCCGACCGATGCCACGACCCTGTCGGACCTCGGCTATGCGCTGCTGCGCGAGGGCGACGTCGAGGGCGCGCGCGTGCCGCTCATGAAGGCGGCCGAGCTCGATCAGAAGAACCCGAAGATCGTCGCCAACGTGGTGCTGTATCTGCTCGTCAGCGGCGGCGACGCGCAGGCGCTCGCGGTGATGAACCAGCAGCAGTTCGCGCCGGACGTGCGCGCGGCGCTGCGTGGCGATGCGGCGAAGGTGGCCGTGGCGGAGCGTGCGCGCATGCAGGCGGCACAGGCACAGGCACAGCAAGGCGCGGCGTCGAGGCAGGGCGAGGCACAGAAGCAGGCCAAAGAGCAGGGGCAGACGCAGCCGCCGGCCGCGGATGCACGCACGGTCGCGAGCATGGGCATCGAACCCGCGCCGCGCCTGTTGCAGCGGTTCGCGCAGTAAGCGCGCCCGCTCGTCACGGATTCAGGGAGTGAAGATGACAAACAGAACGGAAACTCGGGGTTGGCGCGCATCGGTGCGCTGCGTGGGGGCCATCGCGGGCGTGTTCGCGATGACGGTGTTCGGTGCCGCTTCGGCTGTCGCGCAGACGAACGAACCGGCGAGCGCGCAGACCGACTCGCCGACCGCCGGGCCGACGCCGGCGGTGCAGGCCGCACAGCCCAAGGTGCGTGCGAGCGAGGTCGGCCACTCGACGCTCGCATGGGTCGACATGCAACGCAGCAACGAACAGGCCGCACCGGCGCTGCCGATGCTCGGCGCCGAAGCCGGGCTCGCGTACAAGCGTTATCTGAATTCGTTCAACAACAAGATTCCCGAGTGGTACGGCTCGACGCTCGGCTCCAGTAGCGGCTCGGGTGGTTCGGGCGGCGGCTCGAACGGCGGCTCCGGTTCGGGCTCGGGCGGCTGGAACTGATATGAGCAAGGCTTCGGTCCAGACGTCGCGCGAGCCCGCGGCGAACGCGGCGCATGACGCCCCTGCAGCCGGTGACGCGCGCCGCCCGCGCGTGCGCTGGCTCGCGCGGGTGCGACGCGCGGGCAGCATGCGCCGTCAGCGTGGTTCGGTCGCGATGGTCGCGGCGATTGCGCTCGGTTTGACGCTCGCGGCGCTCGGCGCGATCGACGTCGGCAACGTGTATTTCGTGCGCCGCGAGTTGCAGCGCACGGCCGATATGTCGGCAATGGCGGCTGCCCAGGTGATCGGCTCGCAGGGCGGCTGTACGGCCGCGCAGAGTACCGCGTTCTCGAATGCCTCGAGCAACGGCTTTAACGCCGACGGTCAGACCTATACGCTGAGCCCGACCTGCGGCCGCTGGGACACGAGCAGCAAGACCTATTTCGGCTCGAACAACTCGAACGGCAATCCGCTCAATGCGGTGCAGGTGCAGGTGACGCAGAAGCTGCCGATGTTTTTCCTCGTCGGTTCGCCGATCAACGTGACGGCGACGTCGACGGCGATGGCGACGAACATCGACGCGTTCTCGCTCGGTACGGGCATCGCGTCGTTGAACACGCAGCAGTCGGCGCTGCTCAACGCGATTCTCGGTGGGCTGCTGAAGAGCAGCATTTCATTGAGCGTCGGCGATACGCAGAGTCTCGCGAGCGCGCATATCAAGCTCGACGATCTGCGCGCGGCGCTTGGGGCCGCGTCGATGCAAGGGCTGCTCAATACCACGGTGAGTTTTCAGAACCTGATGGTGGCGATGGTCAAGGCGTTGCAGGCCGGTGGCGATACGGTCAACGCGAATATTCTGCAGGCACTGGAAGTTGCGGTGCCGGGCGGGCAGAACATTACGATCGGCGATGGCGGCACGTCCGCGCCGGGCTTGCTAGCGCTCGGACTCGCGAATGCGAATTCGGCGGCGACCGCGACGATCAATGCGTTCGACGCGCTGATGGTGGCCGCGCAGATTGCGCAGAGCGGGCCTAACGGCACGCCGGGGCCGGTGATCAAGGTGTCGGCGGGGCTTGCGGGTATTGCTAAGATTTCGTTGCAGATGATTAATCCGCCTGTGCTCGCCGTGGGTGAGGGTGGGACGACGACCGTCAATGGCGTGACGGACTATCGAACGAAGGCGCGCACGGCGGTGATCAACTTGGGCGTTACGTTATTGCCGGTGGGGCTGCCAACGCTCACCGTGGGCGTTCCCCCGTTGCTGTCGGTATCAGTTGCCGCGCTCAGTACGCCGATTGCCGTGCAGGTGTCCGTTGCGCAGGGTACCGCTGGGCTGAGCTCGGTCGATTGCGAGAGCACAAAGGCGGCGACCAGCGCGACTATCGAGGTGACGCCGAGCATCGCGGGAGCCTGTTTCGCAAGTGATCCGGCTTGCACTCAACCGATTGGCGTGGCGGCTGTTTCGGCCCAGGTTCTCGGGGCCAACACAGTAGTGGCCAATGTGATGCTAAACACTACTAGCCAGCCACTGACTCTCGGCCCTAATACGCCAACGCCGCTTGTTTTCAACGGCTCATCGGGTAGCTTCGACTCGGTTCAGAGCGTCAATTCCAACGCAGTGGGAACGGACGCTTCGGTGCTGACCACGCAACTGCTGGGTTATTTGCCCAAGGCCCTGAGCCTGAAGATTCTCAATAACTCGGTCGATCTTTCGGGGCTCATTTCACCCATTCTTACTGCGGTTGCGACGGTGCTCACCCCTCTGCTCCAACCCGTCTTCTCATTGCTCGACGCCGTCGTCGTCCCCGTCCTGTCGCTGCTCGGCGTGCAGATCGGCACCGCCACGGTCCACAACATGTCGCTGACGTGCGGCGTTCCGCAACTGGTCCAATAGCTTATCCAAGATGAGAACCACCACCAAAATCGAGGAACTCGATATTTACGTCTGGGAGGGCAAGGCCGATATCGTCGACCGTGTGGCGCGCTGCATGGCAAGCTTCGACGTCGAAGTGATCCGCGCCGACGATATCGCGATTTCGCCCGAGCGCACCGCGCTGCGGCCGTCGCTCGCGATCATCAGCGTGTCGGTGATCGACAGCGGCGCGCTGATCGTGCGCGACTGGCAGGCCGCGCACGGCATCCCGGTCGTGTGGGTCGGCGCGGCGCCGCGCGAGCACGACCCGGCCGCCTATCCGTCCGAGTACTCGCACATCCTGCCGCTCGATTTCACCTGCGCCGAATTGCGCGGCATGGTCACCAAGCTCGTGCTGCAGATGCGCGCGCACAGCGCGAAAACGCACGAGTCCGACGCGATGATCGCGAACTCCGAGTGCATGCAGGCGCTGCTGCACGAAGTCGACACCTTCGCCGATTGCGACACGAGCGTGCTCGTGCACGGCGAGACCGGCGTCGGCAAGGAACGCATCGCGCAACTGCTGCACGAAAAACACGGCCGCTACGGCCAGGGCCCGTTCATTGCCGTGAACTGCGGCGCGATTCCGGACGGCCTGTTCGAATCGCTGTTTTTCGGCCACTCCAAAGGGTCGTTCACGGGCGCGGTGGTCGCGCACAAGGGCTACTTCGAGCAGGCCGACGGTGGCACGCTGTTTCTCGACGAAATCGGCGATCTGCCGCTTTATCAGCAGGTCAAGTTGCTGCGCGTGCTCGAAGACAGCGCGGTGACGCGCATCGGCTCGGCGAACCCCGTCAAGCTCGATTTCCGGCTCGTCGCGGCGACCAACAAGAACCTGCCGCAACTGGTCAAGGAAGGCACGTTCCGCGCCGATCTCTACTACCGGCTCGCGGTGATCGAGCTGAAGATTCCGTCGCTCGAGGAGCGCGGCGCGGTCGACAAGATCGCGATCTTCAAGGCATTCATCGCGCAGGTGGTCGGCGCCGAGCGGCTCGCCGCGCTGCCCGATCTGCCGTACTGGCTCGCCGATGCGGTGGCCGACACCTATTTCCCCGGCAACGTGCGCGAGCTGCGCAACCTCGCCGAGCGGATCGGCGTGACGGTGCGCCAGATCGGCGCGTGGGATGCGGCGCGTTTGCAGCGTCTGCTCGCGCTCGCGCGCACGAGCCAGCCGGTGCCGGTGGAGAGCGCAGCCGAGGTGCTCGTCGACCGCAGCAAATGGGACATGGCGGAGCGCAATCGCGTGCTGGCCGCACTCGACGCGAACAGCTGGCGGCGTCAGGATACGGCGCTTTATCTCGGTATTAGCCGCAAGGTTTTGTGGGAAAAAATGCGCAAGTACCAAATTTTCGACGAAGAGCCCGAAACCCGCGAAAGTGAGTAATAATGCGCCGTTTGCACTAAAACAAAAACTGTTGAAGCGGGAACTACATGGACCGAAAGTCGACGCTGCGGGAGATGGCTCTGGCGGCATTCATCGTGTTGGGCGGCGCCGCGCAAGGCGTGAATGCGCAGGCTCTGCAGAGCAGTGGCGCAAGCAGCGCGGTCGTGTCCCAGCCGGGTACGAGCGCCGCGTTGCCGGATACCTCGCAAGCCGGACAGGCGGACACCACCGCATTGACGCCGGACGAAAACCGGCAATCGGCCGCGGGCAACGTGGCGGAATTGCAGCAGATGATCCGCGGCTCGGACCTGACTGAATTACGCACCACCTACAACGGTACGTACGGCGCGAGCCTGCTGTTCTACGGCAAGGAAATGACTTACTACGTCGCGCTGTTCCAGCAGAAGAATTTCTGGCGCGTGATCAAGACGCAGGACGTGACGCGCGCCGAACTCATCTACAAGGATTTCGTGCGGCAGACCGTGCAGCTCTCCGATGTCGAAATTCGCCGCACGCAGCTCGAAGCGCAAAAGGCGTTCACGCAGCGCATGATCGCGTTGTCGCAGGACCGCGCGAACCGCCTGCAGGCCGACCTCGACGTGGCGCGTCAGCAGCAGAGCATCGTTGCGAGCCAGCAGCAGCAGAAGCGTGCCGAGGCCACCGCGCTGGCACAGCAGAAGCAGGCCGCACAGGACCAGTTGCGTGCCGCGCAGCGCCAGGTGCGCGAACTTCAGCGCGAGCTGGAAAGCGGTTTGCCGCCGCACTGAGCGCGCTGGCGTGAACATCGTCATCGCCGTATGGGGCGGGCAGGGCGCGGAGGACGGCGCCGCCCGGTTCATCGGCGGGTGATGGCGCTAGATTCGCGGCAGTGTCGCCGCGGTCTCATTCGCGGTATTTCAATCCCACTTCGATTCCATCTCGATCTCGCATTCCTGCGCAGTCCACAACGGCGTACGCAGGCTGTGTTGTCCCCGTCGCGCAAAACGCAAAGCGCGAAAGAAACCCGCGCAGGTTTCATCGCCGCGTCATTCGCATCAATGCCGCTTCCTGCTATCGGGCCGTGGTTTGCGCGTCCGTGCGCGATACGGCTCCGCCATGTCGACGGCGATCGGGTCGCTCGCGGGAAAACTTTCCATCAGCGCTTCGTCGAGCCGGCTATCGATGGAACTCGCGACGGAACTGGCCGGTGCGCGCCGCGTGCGCGCGGGGTGAGTGGCATGCTGGTTCCTGCTGGTCATGACGTGCTCCGCAAGTAGAGAGTCGACTATTCAGCATAGCGCATGGCGGCCGTGACCGAACCTCGGCCGGATGGCATAGACCAGACGGTATAGACCCAACGGCATAGGCGCGCCGTTTGAAAGCGGCCCGCAGCGATTCGTTCTCCGTGTGTCTTCGCGCGGTGTCCTGCCGACGACGCGCGGACCTCACTCAACGACAAGACAGCGAATCAAATGAACGGGAAAAAACCTGCCTGTGCGCGGCGTTTCTTCGCCTCGCACGTCGTGGAAGCGGAACTAGAACACCTGAATTGGGCGACGAAGCAACCGGCGCTGCGCATGCTCGACGCCGTGTACTGGCGACGTCGCGTGCTAGGGGTCAAAGGGGGATTCGAGCTGACGGATCAGCAGGTGATGCGGCTGGAGAAAATTCTGCAGCGGCTCGGCCCGTCCGCGGACTAGCCGGGCGCTGTGACGCGCGCTTATTCGTTGCCGTTGCCGGCACCGCCCGCGCCGCCATGGTTGCCACCGTGATTGCCGCCTTCGCCGCCGCCGGTGCCGAACAGACGGCGCCGACGCGTGACGACCACCGGGCCGTCCGAACTGCTGCGTTCGCCGACGGGGCGCTCGGAGGAGGCCGGCGCGCCATACGACTCGCGCGGCTCACGATGCTCGCGCGAGCCATGCGGGCCGCGTCCGCCGGTGTGCTCGCCGTGCGAGGGGCGCCCCGTGCGCGGCGCCGGACGCGTGCCGGTGTCGAGCTGGATCGTGGAGATCGCGCGCTTGTAGATGCCTTGCAGGCCGACCGGCGTGCGCAGCATCACCAGATACTGATCGAACGACTCGATGCACCCGGTCAGGCGAATGCCGTTGACCAGATAGATCTCGACGCGCTTTCGTTCCTTGCGCGCAGCGTTCATGAAGTCGTTTTGCGGATGCGATTCTGCAGAAGCCATGGACAATTCGGGTTAGGTAAACGGTTGTTCGCCGCGATTCTACCCTTTCTACTCTATTCGAGGGCTGAACGCGCCGGGGGGCGAACTTTATCCACTATAACGGCTTGTGGGCACATAAGCATCCGATAACGGCGCACTGTAACGTTGAGTTACGAATCTGCTGGGCAATGGCGCCTTCTCGCTGCCTCTCCAGGCATGGCCGGCACGCCTGGCGGAAAAGGAAGAGGCGCGCCGGATAGCCGCGCATCGAAGCGGCAGGCCCGCACCGAAACGCGGCGTTCGCCGACGCCGCCGCGCGGTGGAATAAACCGCGCGCCATTGGCGTTCAGTCGTGTAGGGCAACGCCGCACTCCGCGGCCGCCCGCCCGGATCGCGTGCGCGGATCGGCTCGCGCGATCGATCGTCAGGAGACTCATGATGATGAAAGCATCCCGTATTCTGTCCTCGCTCTTCGTGCTGCTCGCGCTCGCCTTCGGCACGCTCGCGAGCGGCGCCTGCGCCGCGACGACCGACAACGCCGCGTCGGGCTCGAGCAGCAACAGCAATAGCAGCGGCGGCGGCTACTGAGCGCCGCGCGCCGGGTGACGTTCGAAGCGGAAGTGATCGCGTGGCTCCCGCAGTTGCGCCGCTATGCGCGCGCGCTGACGGGCGACTACGCCTGGGCCGACGATCTCGTGCAGGATACGGCGGAGCGCGCGCTCGCGCGCTGGTCGGCGTTCCGGCCGAACAGCAACATGCGGGCATGGCTGCTGACGATCCTGCGGCATCTCTACATCGATCAGTTGCGCGGCCGCCGCGAGATCGCCGTCGACGACGAAAGCGCGCCGTGGCGCAATCTCGAAGCGCCGCAGGGCGAAGTCGACGGTCTCGTGCTGCGCGACGTGCAGCGCGCGCTGTATGGCCTGTCGCTCGAACAGCGCGAGGTGCTGCTGCTGGTGGGCGTCGAGGAACTGACTTATCAGGAGGCAGCGGCGGCGTTGGGCGTGCCGATCGGCACGGTGATGTCGCGGCTTTCGCGGGCGCGCGAGCATCTGCGCGCGCTGCTCGCGCAAGGGCCCGCCGAGGGACCGAGCCAGGGTTCGGCACCGGCGGCGCGTAACGTGGCGCCGCTGAAAGTGGTGAGAAATCCATAATGAACAACGACGACTACGGTTCCGGCCTGCCCGAAGGGCTCGATCTGCGCACGCTGTCGGCGTATGTGGATGGCGAATTGCCGGACGCGCAGCGCGCCGCGCTCGACACGCAACTGGGTCAGCATCCGCAGGCCGCCGCGCGCGTGAGCGCATGGCGCGCGCAGAACGCCGCGTTGCGCGCACTGTGCGGTGCGCCGCGGCGCGCGGCGGACGATGGTGGCGAGGCAAGCGAGGCCGGCGAGACAGGCCATAGCGCGGCCGGCGCCGCGAAGCATCACGCGGACAATCGCCGTAGCGCAGCGGACGAGCCCGCCTTCATCGTGTTGCGGCGCACGCGGCCGTGGTGGCAGCGCGCGGGCCTCGCGGCCTGCTGGCTTGCTGTCGGTGCCGGGCTCGCGCTGGCGTTGGGGCCGCTCGCGCCGCGTCTGACCGGCAACGCGTGGGGCGGCGTCTGGGGCGGTATCTGGGGCAACGCATGGGACAGGTTGAGCGGCCAGCCGGCGGGCTTCGCGCAGCGCGCGGACGTCGCGTATGCGGTGTATTCGCCGGAGCGGCGTCATCCGGTCGAGGTCGCCGCGAGCGAAGAGGAGCATCTGATCAACTGGCTGTCGAAGCGGCTGAACCGGCCGCTTTCGGTGCCGTCGCTGCAGGAGTACGGCTATGCGCTGGTGGGCGGGCGGCTGTTGCCCGGCGAGGCGGGGCCGGCCGCGCAGTTCATGTACGAGAACGCGGGCGGCGCGCGCCTCACGCTCTACGTGACCGGCATCGCGCGCAACGAGACCGCGTTCCGGCTGTTGCGCGACGGCAACCGGCGCACCTTCTACTGGGTCAACGACGGCATGGGCTACGCGCTCTCCGGCGCGATCGCGGAAGGCAAGCTGCGCACGATCGCCATCGACGTATGCAGCGCGCTCGGCGGCAAGCCGGAGACCTGGAGCGGCGAGCAGTAGCGGCGGCGCAGGCGCTGCATGGTGCTGCATGGCGTTGTCGCATGGTGCCGTGTCGGGCGCGGGTTGTCGTGCGCCGTGTGCCGTACGCGGTGCAGCGATGACGCGGCGGTGCGTTGAACCCCGCACGCCGCCGTTCGCATCTTGAGGATGAGGAGACGCGGTGCCCCAGACCTTGCCGCCCAATGTGTCCGCCGCGCAGTTCGAGCATGCGCTGGCCGCCTGGCGCGCGGTCGTCGGCGATGCGCAGGTCGTGACGTCCGACGCCGGGCTCGCCGCCTATCTCGATCCGTTCGCGCCCGGCGAGCGCGCCGCCTTCGCCGCGAGCGCCGCGCTGCTGCCGGCTTCGGTCGACGAAATTCGCGCGCTGCTGCGCATCGCGAATCGATATCGCATTCCGCTGTGGACCGTGTCGACCGGACGCAATTTCGCGTATGGCGGCGCGGCGCCGCGCCTTGCCGGCTCGGTCGTGCTCGATCTGCAGCGGATGAACCGCATCCTCGACGTCAACGAGACGCTCGCCTATGCGCTCGTCGAGCCGGGCGTCAGCTACTTCGATCTGTACGCGCATCTGCGAGAAAAGGGTTACAGGCTGTGGATCGACCCGCCCGCGGCCGGCTGGGGCAGCGTGGTCGGCAATACGCTCGAGCGCGGCTTCGGCTACACCGACTACGGCGATCACGCGGCCGCGCAATGCGGCATGGAAGTCGTGCTCGCTAACGGCGACGTGCTGCGCACCGGCATGGGCGGCATCGAGATCGGCACCGCGTGGCAGTTGTATCAGCCGGGCTACGGGCCCTCGTTCGACGCGATGTTCATGCAGTCGAACTACGGCATCGTCACGAAGCTCGGTGTGTGGCTGATGCCCGCGCCGCCCGCGTATCTGCTGGGCGAAATCCAGTTTCGCCACGAGGCCGATCTGGAAGCGATCGTCGAGATTCTGCGGCCGCTGCGGCTCGACGGAACGATCCGCAATCACGCGGTGATCGAGGGCGGTTTGCGCCGCGCGGCGGGTCTGTCGGCACGGCGGCCGTGGTACGACGGCGCGGGCGCGATGCCCGAGAGCGCGCTGACCGCGATGCTCGACACGCTCGGCGTCGGGCGCTGGAACCTGCATTTCGCGCTATACGGCACGCCCGAGCTGATCGATGCGCGTTATGCGTCGATCGAGCGTGCGTTCGCGCGGGTGCCCGAGGCGCGCCTGTCGGCGGCGCGCTATGCCGGCGACGCGCAACCGGCGGGCGGCGGCGACCGCAACATGGCCGGCATTCCCGCGATGACCGCGTTTCGCATGCTCGACTGGCGCGGCGGCGCGGGCGCGCACGTCGACTTCGCGCCGATCTGTCCGGCGACGGGGCGCGATGCGCTGCGCCAGTACACGATGGTGAAGACGCGCGCCGCCGAATACGGCTTCGACTACTACGGCGGCTTTACGGCGGGCGCGCGGCATCTGCATCACATTTTCGCGGCGATTTTCGATCGCGACGACGCGAGCCAGGTCGAGCGGGCCGGCGAATTGCTGCGCTCGCTGATGAGCGATGCGCGCGCGGCCGGTTATGGCGAATATCGCGCGCATCTCGCGTATATGGATTTCGCGGCGGCTCAGTACGGCTTCAACGACGGCGCATTGCTGCGGCTCGCGGAGACGATCAAGGACACGCTCGATCCGAACGGCATTCTCGCGCCGGGCAAGCAGGGAATCTGGCCGGCCGGGTGGCGCGACCGGCGGGGATATACGTGACGGTGCGGTAAATGAGCGCGACTGCGCACGAGCGCGCGAGCGGTATGTGATGGCGTGAGGCAAGATGGACCGACGCACTTTCATGCTCACGGGTGCATGGCTGTCGACGATGGCCGGCGGCGCATGGCCGTGGTTCGCGCAGGCCGTCGCACGCGGCAACCTCGGCAACCGCGGCAACGATATGCATACGCTGGCGATCGTCGATTCCACGCTCGTGTGCGGCGCATCGTTCGCGCGCTATGCCGCGCATCTGCAACTGCCGGTCTTCGAGACTGGTGACGATGCCGGCGCGCTCTGGTTCACCGCGCTCGCACCCTGGCTGGGTGACGCGGCCTTGCGCGCGACGCCGTCGCTGATCGGCTTCACGCGTGCCTCCGACTACTTCGTCCTGCGGCATCTCGCGATCCGCACGGGACGCTTCGTGGAACACAGTCATGAGCCGCGAGTCGGGCAGCCCGCGCAAGCGGCCTATGTGGCGTTCGCGCTGACGCCGCGCCATGCGTGAGCCGTGCCGCTCGCGCGGATTGGCCGCCTGTCCGCCGAACATCGGGTACCTGCCGGACAGAGGCCGAACAAGCATCGAGCAAGTATCGAGCAGGCATCGAGCAGGCACGGCCCGGACATGAGCACTGCACCGCACCGCATCGATACGGCCCCGACCTCGACACACACCACCCGCTAAAACCGATAAGCCTTGTTCTTCGGATCAAAAGTCGAATCGTCGAACGTCTGCGGCGTAATGTTTTCGAACACAATCCGCTCGAACAGCTTGCCCTCGTTGTCGTAAGACTCGACGGTGCGGAAGAACGGATGCCGCAGATCGAGCCCGAGCGTTTCCTTCTTCGCATAGAACTGCGGCTGGCCGGTCGGCGTTTCGAACGTGAACGTGACGACGCGCACGCCGTCGATCGTCTTCACGTCGATCTGCGCCGAGCGGGGCACGCCGGCCTCGGCGTATTTCCGGCCTTCGTCGAGGTACTGGTCCGCGATGTACTCGGTGCCGAGATCGCGGACCTCGTGGTTCGATTGCGAGCGCGCGAGCGCGCCCGTCAGCGAGGTCCACACCGGCAGCACGTTCATGATGCCGCCGAGATGGCCGTACATTTCGTCGGTCCGTTTCGATTCGTCGTAGATGATTTCCTGGCCCGCGTGCGCGCCGTCGGGCAGCCACTTCGCGTAGATCCGCAGTGGATCGTGCGCGAGCCGCACCAGCATGTGATCGGGCTTGTCGGGCCACTGGCCGTGAATGCGCTCCGAGCGCGACATCGCGAACTCGTACGACGGATAGCCGTTCGGTCCTTCCTTGATGTAGCGCGGCAACGCGAGCGGATCGAGCGACTGGAACAGCGCGACCAGTTGCGCGTCGTCGAGCTTTTCGAGTGCGCCGCTTTGCTGCGCGGCGCGCAGCCATTTGACCTGCCTGTCGAGCGTGAGCTTGCCGACCCGCGCGAGCGGCGTGATGGGCGGCTTGACGGTGTCGGCGCTCGCGCTGTCGAGCGGCGGCGGATGGTCGTCGTTTTGCGCGAACGCGGCGGGTATCGTGGACGGTGTGAACGGTGCGAGCAGGGCGGCCGCGGCGAGCGTCGCGCGAGGCAACGAGGCGAGCAGCGAATGCTTCAGCGCGGCGATCAACCGACGGCCCCTGAGCCCATATGCCGGTACTTCACGCGGGTACGCGCTGTCGTGCGGCGAACTCGCGGCAATGCGCGACGCAACCCGCTGGCGGCGCGAACGGGCGGATATGCCGTGTTTCATGAATCCCTCCAGAAATGGCGCGGGCAACCACGCGGCAACACAGCAACACAGCGATACAACGACGCCGGCGCATGGCCGTCATGATGAACGAACACGCGCGGCGGATATTCTCGTCAGGCCGACTTCTGCTTCGCGAGTTCCTCGTCGCGCAATGCGCGGCGTAGAATCTTGCCGACATTGGTTTGCGGCAGTTCGTCGCGGAACTCGACGAGCTTCGGCACCTTGTAGCCGGTCAGGTTCTTGCGGCAATAGGCGATCACCTGTTCCGCGGTCAGGGTCTGATTGCGCCGCACGATGAACACCTTCACGCGTTCGCCCTGCGCCGGATCGGGCACGCCGATCGCCGCGACTTCGCGCACTTCCGGATGCGCGGCGATCACGTCCTCGATTTCGTTCGGATAGACGTTGAAGCCCGACACGAGAATCATGTCCTTCTTGCGGTCGATCAGGCGGATAAAGCCGCGCGAATCCATCACGCCGATGTCGCCGGTCGCGAGCCAGCCGTCGTCGTCGAGCACCTTCGCGGTTTCCTCGGGACGATTCCAGTAACCCTTCATCACCTGCGGGCCCTGCACGCATAGCTCGCCCGC
This sequence comes from Paraburkholderia sp. Cy-641, assembly GCF_011752945.1. Taxonomy (NCBI): domain Bacteria; kingdom Pseudomonadati; phylum Pseudomonadota; class Betaproteobacteria; order Burkholderiales; family Burkholderiaceae; genus Paraburkholderia; species Paraburkholderia sp. Cy-641. The sequence goes on along the minus strand of NZ_VWWM01000035.1, from coordinate 78,231 downwards.
CTCGCCGACGTTAGCCCAACTGCCGTCGTCGCGGCGAAAGCGCACCTGGGTGGATGGCGCCGGCAGCCCGATCGAGCCTTCGAAGTCGCGCAGGTGGGTCAGATCGACCGGGTTCATCGAGACGATCGGCGAGCACTCGGTGAGCCCGTAGCCCTCGACGATCGGCTTGCCGGTCACGGCCTTGAAGCGTTCGGCGACCGCCTTCTGCGTCGCCATGCCGCCCGCCATCGCGAGCTTGAGGTCCGAGAAGTCGCGGTTGCGGAATGCCTCGTTGTCGAGAAACGCGTTGTAGAGCGTGTTGACCGCGGTCATGCCGGTGAACTTCTCGTGACGGATGATCATCATCACGCGCTTCATGTCGCGCGGATTCGCAATCAGGATGTTGCGTCCGCCGAGTCCCATGAAGATCAGCGCGTTCACGGTCAGCGAATAGATGTGATAGAGCGGCAGCGGCGTCAGCACCGTTTCGACTTCGCCGCTCAACTGCCCCGCGGCCCACGCCTTCGCCTGCAGCAGATTGGCGACGATATTGCGGTGCGTGAGCATCGCGCCTTTCGCAACACCGGTGGTGCCGCCCGTGTATTGCAGGAACGCGATGTCGTCGTGGCTTGCGCGCACCGGCGCGAGCGTGCGCGCGTAGCCGGCCGCGAGCGCCTGCAGCAGCGGCACCGCCTGCGGCAGCGAGTAGGCGGGCACCATCTTCTTGACGTGACGCAGCATGAAATTGAGCAGACGGCCCTTCAGGTTGAGGCCGTCCGCGAGCAGATCGCCGAGCCCGGTCACGATGACGTTGCGCACCTTCGTGCCCGGCAGCGCGTCTTCGAGCGTCTTCGCGAAATTCTCGAAGACGACGATCGTCTGCGCGCCGCTGTCCTTCAGCTGATGCGCGAGTTCGCGCACCGTGTAGAGCGGATTGACGTTGACGACCACCGCGCCGGCCTTGATCGTGCCGAACAGCGCAACCGGATACTGGAACGTGTTCGGCAGCATGATCGCGACGCGCTCGCCCGGCTGCACGCCGACGCTTTGCAGATACGCGGCGAACGCGGTCGCCTTGCGGCCCAGTTCGCCGTAGGTCAGCTCCGCGCCGACGCTCACATAGGCGACGCGCTCGCGGAACTGCGCGATGCATTCGTCGAAGAACTGGCCGACCGACTCGTATTGCGTGACGTCGATGTCATGCGGCACGTCCGCGGGATACGAGGCGTACCAGATGCCGTCGGTATTCGGCGCGCGCGGCGGCGTGGACCCGGCCGCTGAGGCGGACCCGTCGGACCCGGCGGCGGCCGGGGGCGGGGCCTGGATAGGCTGGGGCATCGGCTCGGTCATCGGTCGTCTCCTGTCGATCGGTATGAGTGCTGGCGGTAGCGTTAGCGTTCCACGATGGCGACTACGCCCTGGCCGCCTGCTGCGCAGATCGAGATCAGCCCGCGCGCGCTGCCGGCCGGCTTGTCGAGTTGCGCAAGCAGCTTTGCGAGCGCGGCGACGATGCGCCCGCCCGTCGCCGCGAACGGATGGCCGGTCGCGAGCGAGCCGCCGTTCACGTTGAGCCGCGTGCGATCGATCGCACCGAGCGCACCGGCGAGGCCAAGCTGCGTGCGGCAATATTCGTCATCCTGCCATGCCGCGAGCGTGCACAACACCTGGGCCGCGAATGCTTCGTGGATTTCGTAGAAGTCGAAGTCCTGCAACGCGAGGCCGGCGCGTGCGAGCATGCGCGGCACCGCGTACGCGGGCGCCATCAGCAGACCTTCCTGCTGGTCGAAGAAGTCGACGGCGGCCGTCTCCGACCAGCTCAGGTACGCGAGCACCGGCAAGCCGCGCTCGGCCGCCCACGCCTCGCTCGCGAGCAGCACGGCCGAGGCGCCGTCGGTCAGCGGCGTCGAGTTGCCGGCCGTCAGCGTGCCGGCATCGCGATCGAACACGGGCTTCAGGTTCGCGAGCTTTTCGAGCGTGAGGTCGGCGCGCAGAGTGTTGTCGCGCGCGAGGCCCTTGTACGGCGTCATCAGATCGTTGACGAAGCCGCGCGCATACGCATCCGCGAGCTTGCGGTGGCTCTCGCAGGCGAGCACGTCCTGTGCCTCGCGCGAGATGTTCCAGCGCTTGGCCATCAGCTCGCAGTGCTCGCCCATCGACAGCCCCGTGCGCGGCTCGCCGTTGCGCGGCAAGAGCGGCTTGAAGAACATGCCGGGCCGCAGCTTGGCGAGCGCGCTCACGCGCTGCCCGGTGCTCCTGCCGCGATTCGCTTCGAGCAGGATCTTGCGCATGCGCTCGTTGACGCCGATCGGCGCGTCGGACGTGGTATCGACCCCGCCCGCGATGCCCGCCTCGATCTGCCCGAGCGCGATCTTGTTGGCGACGAGGATCGCGGCTTCGAGGCCGGTGCCGCAGGCCTGCTGCACGTCGTAGGCGGGCGTCTCTTTCGCCAGCGAGGTCGAGAGCACGGACTCGCGCGTCAGGTTGAAATCGCGCGAATGCTTGATGACCGCGCCCGCCGCCACCTCGCCGAGACGCACGCCGTGCAGGTCGTAGCGGTCGATCAGGCCTTGCAGCGTGAAGGTCAGCATGTCCTGGTTCGAGGCGTTCGCGTAGGCGGTGTTCGAGCGGGCAAACGGAATCCGGTTGCCGCCGACGATGGCGACGCGGCGCACGGCGGGTGGCGGGTGGGGCATGCTCGGCTCCTTGCGGTTATGGCCCGACGGTTCGGTTATCGGATGAGGCGAACGATTGAAATGACGCGCATGGCGGCTGCCCGGCTCATTGCAGCCGCCACTGCATGCGCGCGCGCAAATGCGGCTTGTCGCCGGCGATGTCGCGCACTTCGAGATCGCGCTCGATCAGCGACGGCGACGCGCTCCACAACGACGCCTCGCCGGGCAGCAGCATCGGCACCTTGAATTCGGCGGCGAGCGTCGCCTCGGCGAGCGGCTTCGGCGGCTGCAATGACGACGCGGCGCGCGCGAGCGTCCACATGCCATGCGCGATTGCGCGCGGAAAACCGAAGACCTTCGCCGATAGCGCGCTCAGATGAATCGGGTTGTAGTCGCCGGATACGCTCGCGTAGTCGCGGCCGAGTTGCGGCGCGAGTTGCCAGCGCGCGATGCGTTGCAGCGGCTCGGGGCCGAGCGTCAGCGCTTCGAGCGGGCTGCCGATGGTGGACACTGCGGTGGACACCGCGGCGGACGCCGCGCGCTTCAGATAGACACTGTCGCCGTCCCAGACCGCTTCGCCGCGCCGGTAGATGCGCGTGCGCACCACGAACGCCTGGCCTTTGTCGTGGCGCAGCAGCGCGCCGAATTCGACCTCGATGCGCAGCAGGTCCTTGTAGGCGAGGGGGCGGCGCAACCGCACGTGATTGGCCAGATGCACGAGCCCGAGCGCGGACCACGGAAACGCCGGGTCGGTCAGCATCAGCAGATGCAGCGGAAACGCGAGCAGATGCGGATAGGTGAGCGGCACGCCATGCTCGGGGATGAAGCCGCACACGCGCGCATAGCGCCACGCCGGGCCGGGGGCGAGCGCGACGGCGGGGCGCACGAGCCGCAGCGCCGGCAGTTGCGGCGCCTGCCCGGGTTGTGTGCCGCGGCCGCGCTTGACGATGCCCGACAGCGCGCGCGCATGGAGCTTCGCCGTCGAAGGCAGGGTGTCGACGACCACGGTTTTCGGCCGCGCGCCGTCGCCCGGCGTGGACGCGGCATGACGGTTCCCGAACGGATCATCCGGCTCGCGCATGCTCATGCTCCAGGGTTCATGCTGCGTAGTCCCATTCCGTACGCCACTTTCACGCTCCGATCAGGCTCTGGCCGCAGACGCGCACGACCTGGCCCGTCACGCCCGCCGAGCCCGGATGCGCGAGCCATGCGATGGTCTGCGCGACGTCGACGGGCTGGCCGCCCTGGCTCATCGAGTTCATGCGGCGGCCGGCCTCGCGGATCGCGAGCGGAATTTTCGCGGTCATCTGCGTTTCGATAAAGCCGGGCGCGACCGCGTTGATCGTGATGCCGCGCGCGCGTAGCGGCGCCGCCATGCTGGCGACGCGGCCGATCACGCCGGCCTTCGAGGTCGCGTAATTGGTCTGGCCGAGATTGCCGGCGATGCCGCTGATCGACGACACCGCGATAATGCGCCCGCCGTCGCGCAGGATGCCGCCTGCGAGCAGCGCGTCGTCGATGCGCTCCTGCGCGCTCAGGTTGATGTCGATCACGCTCTGCCATGCGGCTTCGGTCATCTTCGCGAGGGTCTTGTCCTTGGTGATGCCGGCGTTGTGCACGACGATGTCGACGCCTTGCTCGTCGAGCGCGGCGGCGAGCTGGGCGGGCGCTTCGGGCGCGGCGATGTCGAACGTCAGTGCGGTGCCGTTGAGCGGGCGCAGCGTCGCGTCGAGCGCATCGCGCGCGGACGGCATGTCGAGGCCGATCACGTGCGCGCCTTCGGCCGCGAGCACGCTCGCAATGGCCGCGCCGATGCCGCGCGCGGCGCCGGTGACGAGCGCGCGGCGGCCGGCAAGCGGTTGCCGCCAGTCGAAGGCGGGGGGCGTCGTGGGGTTGGCGTCGTGGGGGCTGCCTACGTTGGCTGTATTCGCTGCGTTGGTTACTTCGAGCGAGTTGCCCGAATCGCGCAGGCCGCTCATGCTGTTCACGCCGGTTTTGCCGCTGGCATCGCTCGCCTCGATGCGCACGACCTGGCCCGACACATACGCCGAGCGCGGCGACAGAAAGAAGCGCAGCGTCGCGTCGATACCGCTTGCTGCGCCTTGGGCGTTTTCCACGCCTTGCGCGACATACACGAGATTCGCGGTGATGCCGCGCCGCGCTTCCTTGCCGAGCGAGCGCGTCAGGCCTTCGAGCGCGCGCTGCGCGGTCCATTGACGCGGACTCGCGCAGGCTTCGGGCGGGCGGCCCAGCACGACGATGCGTCCGCATTTGCCGAGCGAGCGCAGCGTGTCGTGAAAGAAGCGGTGCAGCGGTTCGAGCTGGCTGCTGTCCTCGATGCCGCTCGCGTCGAACAGCAGCGCGGCGAGCTTGCCGGCCGAGCCCGCTTCGGCCGGCTCGAAGCGCCCGGTCATCAGGCCGTGGCGGTTGGCGAGCGGCACCCAGAGCCCGGCGCTTGCGTGCGCGACGCTCGTCATGCCGATACTCGCGACGAGCCTCGCGAGCGCATCGAACAGGTGCGGCTCGCGGCCCGCACCGATCGCGATCAGGCCGTCGAACTCGGGCCGGTCCGCGCGATAGCGCCGCAGCACCTCGGGCTTCGGCAAACCGAGCGAACGCGCGAGGCGCGCGCCGAACGGCGAGTTGACGAACTTCAGGTAGGAGTCGTTCATGTCGTAGCTTGCTCCGCTGGACGCGCCCCGGGAAACCCCGTGGCGGGGACGCCGGACGTGTGCCAGTTTGCCTTGAGTTGGGGGCGCCGGGGGCGCTTTGCCGTGATGCGGCGCGGATTTTTTTGCGCGTTCGCGTGCCGGTTGGGCTGCGCCACTCAAGCCGCCACCTCCAACGCCTGCTCGAGCGCTTCCTTGCGCTTTTGCAGACTCGCGAGCATATCGAAGTCGGCGGGAAAATCGTCGACCTTCACGACGTGCGCGCCATAGCGCGCGTAGTCGTCGAGCACGCGGCGCTCGTCGGCGTCGATCAGGCCTTGCCGCTCTGCCGTGTCGGTCCATGCGCCGAGTTGCGCGAGACTTTGCGGCATCGGTTCGAGCGAGCCCTGTTTGACCGCCTCGCGCAGCTTCTGGTCGATCTGCGTGAAGCGCGGATTCAGCGCGAACACGAGTTCGCCATAGCCGAGCGCATCGACGTCCGGGTGCGGCACGTACGAACCGGCGACGAGCCGCTCGCGCGCGGCGCCCGGCGTCTGCATCAGCTCGGCGATCTCGCTGCCGAGCCGGTCCGACGGCTCGCGGTGCGGCAGGCCGAACGGGAACGCGAGCCCGCGCACGAGCGTCGCGGCGAGGCGGTTCGGATAGTTCGCGAGCACGCCGTCGAGCGCATGCTGGGCCTGGTACAGCGCGTCCTCGACGCCCCAGCGCACGAGCGGCAGGTCATCGGGCTGGCGGCCTTCGTCCTCGAAGCGCTTTAACGTTGCCGAGATCAGGTAGAGCTGCGAGAGCACATCGCCGAGGCGCCCCGAGATGCGCTCGCGGCGTTTCAGGTCGCCGCCGAGCACGAACATCGACACGTCGGCGAGCAGCGCGAACACCGTCGCGAGACGTGTCGCCGCGCGGTAATACGCGTGCAGCGGCGCATAGGCGGCGCGCGGCTTGCCGATCAGCGCGCCGCCCGTGAGCCCATCCACGAGACTGCGCACGAGGTTCGACAGCGTGAAGCTCAGGTGACCGAAGAATGCGGCATCGAAATCGCGCAGCGCCTTCGCGTGATCGGGCTCGCGCGTCGCGTTCATTTCCTTGAGCACGTACGGATGGCAGCGGATCGCGCCCTGGCCGAAGATGATCAGGCAGCGCGTCAGAATGTTGGCGCCTTCGACCGTGATCGCGATCGGCACCTGCTGATAGGCGCGCGCGAGAAAGTTCGACGGCCCCATGCAGATGCCCTTGCCGGCGGCCACGTCCATGCCGTCGTTGATGACCTTGCGGGCACGCTCGGTGATGTGATACTTGGCGATCGCCGAAATGACCGAAGGCTTTTCGCCGAGATCGACCGCATGCGCGGACAGGCGGCGCGCGGCATCCATCACGTAGAGGTTGCCGCCCATGCGGCCGAGCGCTTCCTGCACGCCCTCGAACTTGCCGACGGCGGTGCGGAACTGGCGGCGAATCGCGGCATACGCGCCGGTGCCACGCACGGCGATCTTCGCCATCCCGACATTCGACGACGGCAGCGAAATCGCGCGGCCCGCCGCGAGGCACTCCATCAGCATGCGCCAGCCGTTGCCGACCTGGGCGCGTCCGCCGATCACCCAGTCGAGCGGAATGAACACGTCCTTGCCCGAGTTCGGACCGTTCTGGAACACCGCGTTCAACGGCCAGTGCCGCCGGCCGATTTCGACGCCGGGGTGGTCGGTCGGAATCAGCGCGCAGGTGATGCCGGGCTCGTCGTCAGCGCCGAGCAGATGGTCGGGGTCGAGCGCGCGGAACGCAAGGCCGAGCACGGTCGCGATCGGCCCGAGCGTGATGTAGCGCTTGTTCCACGTGACGCGAAAGCCGAGCGTCTCGCGGCCCTCGTGCAGGCCCTTGCAGACGATGCCGACATCGGGAATCGCGGCCGCGTCGGAACCGGCGTAGGGGCTCGTCAGCGCGAAGCAGGGGATGTCCTCGCCGCGCGCGAGACGCGGCAGATAGTGGTTCTTCTGCGCCTCGGTGCCGTAGTGCATCAGCAGTTCGGCGGGGCCGAGCGAGTTCGGCACCATCACCGAGACGGCCGCGGCCGAGCAGCGCGTCGCGAGCTTCATGATGACCTGCGAATGCGCGTACGCGGAGAACTGCTTGCCGCCGTACTGCTTCGGAATGATCATGCCGAGAAAGCCGTGCTGTTTCACGAACTGCCACGCTTGCGGCGAGAGGTCCTGCCACACCATCGTGGTGTCCCAGTCGTTCGCGAGATCGCAGAGCTGCTCGCATTCGACGTCGAGAAACGCCTGCTCCTCGGGCGTCAGCGTCGCCGGACCGTAGCCGAGCAGCGTGTCCCAGTGCGGGCGCCCCGAGAACAGTTCGGCATCCCACCAGACCGTGCCGGCTTCGATCGCGTCGCGCTCGGTCGGCGACATCTGCGGCAGGATCTTGCGGAACGCGTCGAGCACCGGTTTCGCGAGCCATGCGCGGCGCAGCGGCCTGAACGTCAGCACGAAGGCGGGGAGCACGCACACGATCGCGAGGAACGTCGTGAGCGCCGGACCCGCCGCGCCGCCCAGATGCGCGGCCGCGATCCAGACGATCATGGCCGCGAGCCACCAGGAGGCGCGCGCCCGAACGTAGACGAGCGCGAGCGCAACGATGGCGAGCGCAAGGATGAACCACGGCATGACGTTTCCTCCTGGGTTTTGACAGCGCGAGCGAACGCCTCCGCGTGGCGCGGACGGTTCGCGTTCCATTGTTCTTTCTGATGACGATGCACGCGGCGCCACCTGCGAAGCGCGCCTCTGATGCGGCGCTGGGTTCGCGGCGCTGTCGCTGTTCTCGCGCCGATGCCGATGTTCCTATCGGCTCGACAGCGCGGTGCGGCTCAGCGGCGCAACGTAGAGGTACGGCCCGGATAGGCGAGGTTTTCGGGTTTCATGGCTCGTGTGCGGTACGGGTTGCGTGCTGTCCGAGGGCTGCCTGCCTGCTTGTTTGTTGCCTGGCGCCTGTCCTTTGCCGGTTTGTTACTTGTACGTTGCTTCTTCGTTGCCTGCCGTCGGCCCGATGTTTCGGGCTGCTTGCCATATTCTGCAGGCTTCCCGCTGGGGACGGCCTATGCGGGCGCCGTCCCGGGCGAGGCATGCTCAAGCCGTGCCGTGCAACACGTGCTCGAACGATGCCGATGCTGCTTCGATGCCACCGCCGCCGCGGCGTTCGCCACCGTCCGTATCGCTATAAGCGGGTTGTGCCGATGCGGCGCTTTCGCGCGACGCGGACGGCGCCATCTCACGGCCGGCCGCTTCCTGAGCGCCATCGGTTGCATCGCCGAGCACCGCGGCGAACGTCGCCAGCTGCGAGCTGTCCGGCAGCGGCGCCTTGAGCGCGGCGACCATCAGCGAGGCAAGGCGCGCGATCAACTGCAGATCGTTCATCGACTTGCCCTGCGAGAACTCGGAAATCAGGCTGTCGGTATCGGTGCCGGCGAGCACGCCCGACAGCGCGCCGATCGCGAAGTGCAGCCGCCAGCCGAGTTCCTCGCGCGGCAGATGCGGCAGCGCGCGCTGGAACGCATCGAAAAAGCGCACTGCCACCGGCTCGTAATGCTGGTTCAGAAAATCGCGGATGAACGACGACGGATCGGTATAGGCGCGGCCGAGCAGGCGCAGGAACGCTTTGCCGCCAATGCGCGGATCGCGCGAGAGCCGCAGCGCCGGAATGAACATCGCGCCGAGCACGTGCTCGCAGGTCAGCCGCGCGCCGAGCATGGCGTCGAAGCGGTCGAGCAGCTTGAGCCGCTCCTGGTTGAGCTGATCGAGACGGCGCGACAGCATCGAGTGGATCAGCGACTCCTTGGTGCCGAAGTGATAGTTGACCGCCGCGAGATTGACTTCGGCGCGCGAAGTGATCTGCCGCAGCGACATCGCCTCGTAGCCGCATTCGATGAAGAGCGTCTCCGCGGCGTCGAGAATGCGTGACTTGGTATCGCCGGCATGCCGGCCTGTTGTGCGAACTGCCATGTTGCGTCTCCCAGTTGCCGGGGCTGCCGGCTCGCAAACAAGCGATTCAAATCGCCATTTGAAACAATCGTTTTTTTCAGGATAAAGAAGGATGACGGCTGCGATCAAGGGGTCCCGTTCGACTAACTCCTCTAGAAGACCTGACGAGGGTCGCCTTTCCTGTGCGCGGTGCGTCAGATCGCGCGGAAAATAAAAAGGCCGTTCCGACGAAATCGGAACGGCCTCGTATTGCTCTGCGATGTATCTGGCCCCGCGCCTCGATCCTGATAACCCGAGGCGCCTGACGCGCGTTGGCGTCGTGGCGGTTCGAACCGCCTTTGCAGCTATTGTGCCCTATAACGCGCCGGCGCAGTAGCTGTTTAGTTCGAACGCTTGAAGCATTTGAAGCGGTCGGCGGGCGAGCCGGCCTACACGGCGCCTCCCGTGGCAGGCGCGCCGACTTCGCGCGCGGACTGCGTCATGTCGATGCCGCGCCGCTCGCGGCTGAACGGAATCAGCACGCAGATTACGACTGCGACGATGCCGATCACGACCGCCATCACGAGCGCGTAGTTGTTGCCGTGAATCTCCGCGATCTTCGATTGCAGCGGACCGTTGACCGACGAGATCAGGTTGCCGAGCTGATACATGAGGCCGGGGAAGGTCGCGCGAATCTCATCGGGCGAGATTTCGTTCAGGTGCACCGGGATCACGCCCCATGCGCCTTGCACCGAGATCTGCATCAGGAACGCGCCGAGCGCGAGCAGCATCGGCGTGCTCGAGAAGGCCCACAGCGGCAGTACCGGCAAGGCGATCAGCGAGGCGATGAAGATCGCGCGCTTGCGGCCGATCTTCTCCGATATCCAGCCGAAGAACAGCCCGCCGCAGATCGCGCCGATGTTCAGCGTGATCGTGATCCACGACACCGTATGCGCGTCGAACTGGTGCTGCACGCGCAGGAAGGTCGGATAGAGATCCTGCGAGCCGTGCGAGAAGAAGTTGAACGCGGTCATCAGGATGATCGCGTAGATCGACAGGCCGACGTTCTGCTTGAGCGTTGCGACGAGGCCGGGGCGCGCCTTCTTTTCGAGCGTCTTGAAGGCGGGCGACTCCGGCACGTGCGCGCGGACGTAGAGCACGAGCAGTGCGGGCAGCACGCCGACGAAGAACATGCCGCGCCAGCCGATGTATTGATAGAACACGCCGAACACGATCGAGGCGAGCAGATAGCCGCTCGGGTAGCCGGCCTGCAACAGGCCCGAGACGATGCCGCGCGATTTCGGCGGCACGGTTTCCATCGTCAGCGCACCGCCGACGCCCCATTCGCCGCCCATCGCGATACCGAACAGCGCGCGCAGCACGAGCAGCGTCATCAGGTTCGGCGAGAGGCCGGACAGCAACTCCAGCAGCGAGAAGCACGCGATGTTGACCATCAGCGTGGGACGGCGGCCGTATTTGTCGGCGAGCCAGCCGAAAATCAATGCGCCGAGCGGACGCATCATCAGGGTCAGCATGATGGCAAACGCGACCGATGGAATATCGGTACTGAATTCCTGCGCGATATCTTTCAGCACGAACACCATCAGAAAGAAATCGAATGCGTCCAATGTCCAGCCCAGATAGGCGGCAATCGTGACGTTTCTCTGTTCCCGAGTCCAGCTCATTGATTGTTCTCCTCTTTCTGTCTTCAGAAACCCGCCTTTGACGACGGGTGCTTCAGTACTCGTTGCGCCTTGCTGCAAGCGCTTGCGGCGAGTGTACGCCGAGCGTTAAGCGCTTGCATGATTCAAGCCCCTTTTATCCGTGTTAATCCGGAGAGCAAATTTCATGCTGAATCTGCAATGCATGCTTTATGTTGGTTAATCGTAATTATCGTATTGAAGATGTTATAAATATTGTTTGTTATTTGTAATGTCAATCGGGTGCCTATTAGGCTTCAGGCAGAGCCATGAAACAGGGGGGTGACAGGCTTGCTTCACTCGAAGTCATATAGCCCGACATGCGCGAGCGTGCCGATAGACCGGCATGCAAAGACACGAGGCGTGATGGCCCGATTGCCGGCCATCGCGACAAAAACCGTCGCGCGGCAAAGCGGGACTTGCGGAGCGAAAGCCGCACATCAGGCCGGTTCCGATTCCAGATTCCAGGGTAAACATCAGTGAGTGCATGAAGTGCTTGGAAAATAGTTGGTGTACGGAGTATATTCGTCTTCACAGTGCCACCCACACGGAATGGAGGAAGACAGTCATGCAATTTCATCTCAACGGTTTTCGCGTCGGCGACCCGACCATCGAACCCGCCGCGCAAGGCGCGCCTCGCGCCGGCATGCCCGAGACGGTCGACGTGCTGATCGTCGGCAGCGGTCCCGCGGGGCTCGTGCTGGCGGCGCAACTGTCGCAGTTCCCGTCGATCAGCACACGCATCGTCGAGCGTCGCGGCGAAGCGTTGCAGATGGGGCAGGCGGACGGCATCGCTTGCCGTACCGTCGAAATGTTCGAGGCATTCGGGCTCAGCGATCGCCTGTTGCGCGAAGCCTACTGGGTCAACGAAACGGTGTTCTGGCGGCCGGATGTGAATGATCGGAACGCGATCAGGCGTACCGGTCGTGTTCAGGATACCGAAACAGGTCTGTCGGAATTCCCGCACGTGATCGTCAATCAGGCTCGCGTGATGGACTATCTGCTCGATTCGATGCGCCGTTCCGCGCAGCGGCTCGAGCCGGACTACGGTCTCGAAGTCGTCGACGTGCAACGCGACGATGCGCACGACTATCCGGTGCGCGTGACGTTGCGCCATACCGATGCGGCGCAAGGCGACGCGACGATAACGGTGCGCGCGCGCTATGTGATGGGTTGCGACGGCGCTCGCAGCCGCGTGCGCACGGCCATCGGACAAACGCTGCGCGGCGACGCGGCCAATCATGCCTGGGGCGTGATGGATGCGCTCGCCGTGACCGACTTCCCGGACATTCGCCTGAAAGCCGCGATCCAGTCCGCTGGCAAGGGCAATCTGCTGCTCATTCCGCGCGAAGGCGGGTATCTGATCCGCTTCTACGTCGATCTCGGCGAAGTCACGCCGGAGAATCGCGACAGCATCAAGCAGGCCAACGTCGAGCGCATCATCGAGACGGCCCGGCAAATCCTGCATCCGTATTCGCTCGACGTGAAGGAGGTCGCATGGTTCTCGGTGTACGAGGTGGGGCAGCGCCTGACGGACCGCTTCGACGATGCGTTGACTAGTGAAGGCACAGCGCGCGAGCCGCGCGTGTTCATCGCCGGCGATGCCTGCCACACGCATAGCGCGAAGGCCGGGCAGGGCATGAACGTGTCGATGCAGGACGGCTTCAACCTGGGCTGGAAACTCGCGGCGGTGCTGGAAGGTCGCAGCGGCGTCGAGCTGTTGCGCACGTATTCCGACGAGCGTCAGCCGATCGCGCAGGAGCTGATCGATTTCGACAAGGAATGGTCGGCGATGATGGCCGCGCCGCCGAAAGATCCCAACCGGCCCGAAGCCGGCGGCGTCGATCCCGCGGAATTGCAGGCGTATTTCGTGCGCGCCGGCCGCTATACGGCGGGTGTCGCGACCCGTTACCGACCGGCCATGCTGACCGGCGAGGCAACGCATCAGGCGCTCGCGAAGGGCTTTTCGATCGGCACGCGCTTTCACTCGTCGCCGGTCGTGCGGCTCGCCGATGCGAAGCCCGTCCATCTTGGCCACGCGGCGCGCGCGGACGGCCGCTGGCGCCTGTATGCGTTCGCGGATGCGAATCGCAGCGTGCTGCACACGCTGTGCGAGCATCTCGCCACGTCACCCGATTCGGTGCTGCGGCTCGCCACGCCGGAAGGGGCCGACGTGGACAGCGTGTTCGATCTGCGCGCGGTGCTGCAGCAACCGCATCGCGACGTTCGTCTCGAAGACCTGCCGGCGTTGCTATTGCCGCGCAAGGGACGCTATGGTCTCGTCGACTATGAGAAGGCATTTACGAGCGATGCGGCAACTGATATCTTCGACGAACGCGGTATCGATCGCGAACGGGGCGCGCTCGTCGTGGTTCGTCCGGATCAATACGTCGCCCATGTGCTTCCTCTGAATGCCTATGCGGAACTGAACGCCTTCTTCGGGCCGATTTTCCGCCTGCGCTAAACCACGCCGATACTGCCAAATTGCCGACCCAACACGACCCCGACGCGCTCTCGAAGTTTACGGGCAGCCTCGTCCGCCGCGCCCAGCAACGCCATGCGGCGGTATGGCTCAGCGAAGTTTCCACCGAGATCACGAGCGTCCAGTACGCGGCGCTCGAAATCCTGCGGCACACGCCCGGCGTCAATCAACGGCAACTCGGCGAAGGGCTCGACGTGGATCGCTCGACGATTGCCGATCTCGTGGCGCGCATGGTGCGCAATGGGCTCGTCAAGCGATCCGACGATCCCGCCGACAAGCGCAGTTATCTGCTATCGCTGACCGCGGCAGGCAACAAGCAGCTTGCGGCCTTGCGGCCGCGTGTCGAGGAACTCGAGCGTGTGTTGACCGCAAGGCTGACGCAACGGGAATGCGAGGAGTTGCGGCGGCTGTTGTCGGCGTTGTTGCCGCCGAAGGGGTAGGGGCGGGGCGAGGCCAATGTCCCTTGCCTACCGGTCAAAAGCAGGCTCCTGCTTCATCATCAGCAGCGTCTCGCCGTCCTGCACCGTTTCGCCGCGCTGGTTGAGCACCTTCAGATACAACGTCGCAATGGAGCGATCGTCGCGTCGGGTCGGACGCAGAGCTTTTACTTCGACTTCCACGTGAATGCGATCGCCTATCAGCAGCGGCGCGCGAAACGCCCAGTTCCAGCCGAGCGTTGCGATGCCCATCAGCCGCACGGGGCAACGTGTCTTCAGGCCATCGGCCAACGACAGGCCGAGCAGTCCATGCGCGATCCGGCCGGAAAAGCCGGCTTCCTGTGCCGCGACATCGTCGAGATGGATGTCGTAGAGGTCGCCCGACACGCCCGCGAAGTTGACGACGTGCGTTTCCGTGACCGTGATGCCCGACGTCAGGAAATGATCGCCAATCCGGATGTCTTGCGCGGCGTAGGTGCCGGGTTGCAGTCGCCGCCCTTCACGAGCCGGCGTTGTTGTTTCATGGGTTTCCGTAACCATATCGTCTCTCCTTGTTGTGTTCCTTCATCGCCGCGCGGCACTCCGCCGGCGAAGTGTGGATGGGTAACAGCAAGCGTCGGCAAACATCAGCACACCGATTGCAGCCGTTGTGCGCAGGTCGAGAGCACGCTGTCCGGTTCGACCGTCCACCAGCGATCGCGCGAAAAAATCTCCACTTCCACCATGCCGTCGTAGCCGGCTTCCTCGATCTGCCGACGAAAACCCGCCAGATCGACGACACCGTCGCCCATCATGCCGCGGTCCATCAGCATGTCCCGCGTATCGGCGAGCCAGTCGCAGACGTGATACCCGAGTATCCGCCGCGCGCGTCCGGCCGCCGCGATCGATTCGGACAGCAGTGGGTCCCACCAGCAGTGGTAGACATCGATGGCGACGCCGAGTAGCGCCGGATCGTCGGGCACGATGGACTCGCACAGAGCGAGCGCCTGCGCGATCGTGTTGACCACCGAGCGGTCCGCCGCATACATCGGATGCAAAGGCTCGATGGCGAGCGGCACGCGCAGCTTGCGTGCCTCGTCGTACAGTTCCGCGATGCCGTCTGCGACCTGCTGGCGCGCTCCCGCAAGATCGCGCGGTGCCGTGCCGGCGCTATTCGCCGGTCCTGTTCCATTCACGCCGCCCACGACCATCACGAAGCATCGTGCGTCGAGTTCCGCCGCATCGTGCAACGCGCGCCGGTTGCTTTCGATAGCCGCGCGGCGCTCCGCCGGCGTGGCGCCTGTCAGATAGGCCGAGCGGCAATAGCCGCTCACACTCAGTTGCAAGGCGCGAAGCTGGCGCGCGACGGCCGGGGCGCCGGCCGCTTCGACTTCCTGCCGCCACGGCGCTACGCCACCGAAGCCCGCGCGGGCGATCCGGTCCAGCGTGAGCGCGATCGGCTCGCGATGCCCGAGCGTCGCGGTATTGATGGAACAACGGTGTAGCTGGTTGTTCAGCGATTCCATGCGTCGTTTCTCCCTGGTTGCCGCTTCAGTGGCCACATCAATTGCCGCAGCCCAGCGTTTCCATGACGCGCCGCATGCGCTCGACGGCCAGCTCCGGATCGCGCAGCAGATTCGCGGTGTCCGCGAGACGGAACACGTCCGCGAGATAGAGCGGCGGACGTGCGCCGTGATGGCCGCCGAGCATGAAGAAATGCGGCTGGAAGCCGTTCAGGTAGGCGAGGAAGACGACGCCGGTCTTGTAGTATTGAGTCGGCATCCTGAAGATGTGGCGCGATAGGGCGACGGTGGGGGCGAGCAGGCTGTCGTAACAGGCCACGTCGCCTGCGGCCAGCGCGGCGAGTGCCTGCGACGCGGCGGGTGCGATCGCATCGAAGATGCCGAGCAGCGCATGCGAGAAGCCCTGTTCGTCGCCCTTGATCAGCGCCGGATAGTTGAAGTCGTCGCCGGTGTACATCCTGACGCCGTCGGGCAGCCGGCGGCGGAACGCAATTTCCTTGCTGTCGTCGAGCAGCGAAATTTTGATGCCGTCTATCTTGTGCGCGTTCTGCGCGATGATGCCAAGGCATACGTCGGCGGCTTCGTCGAGATCGTCGCTGCCCCAGTAGCCCTTCAGTTCCGGATCGAACATGTCGCCGAGCCAGTGCAGTATCACCGGCTGGTCGCACATGGCCAGCACTTCGCGATAGACCCGCGCGTAATCGTCGCGGTGCCGCGCAACGCGGGCGAGCGCGCGGCTCGCCATCAGGATCACCCGGCTGCCGGTGCGCTGGATTGCATCGAGCTGCGTGGCATAGGCGCGAATCACGTCGTCGCACGACGTCGCAAGATGCGCGGGCAGATGGTCTGTGCCGCAGCCTGACGCGATGAGTGCGCCCGGCAGGTCGCGGGTTTCGTTCATCGTGCGCTCGACCAGTTCGAGCGCCGTTTCCCACGTGAGGCCCATGCCGCGCTGGGCCGTATCCATCGCCTCGGCGATGCCGAGTCCCTGGCCGATCAGATAGCGGCGATATTCGATCGTGCGTGTCCAGTCGATCGCGCACGGCTGGTTCAGCTCGCCACTTCGAAGCGGATCGGCGACGACGTGCGCGGCGGAATAGGCAATCCGGCTGAACGGCGCCGTCGCGGGTTTGACCGCTAGCGGCTGGCCCTGGAGCGTATAGGATTCGAGCCGGCCTGAGGATGTAGGAAGAACGATGTGCATGATGATCAGGAATGGATTGGGAGCGTGCAAGCGGCGGGCTTTACGCGGGTGTGTCGGAGAAACACGAAAATGAAGCGGGCACGTCGATGCCGAAGAACGTGGCGAATGCGGCCAGTTGTCCCTCGATCATCGGACGCCCATTGGTCGCTCGACAGCCGCATTGTTGCGCGTGCGCGAGCAACGGCGTCACGGCGGGCGTCATGATGATGTCCACGACCTGCAGCGACGCAGGGAACGCGCCGAATGACGCGGGCATGCCGTCGCCGGGCCGCATGCCCACGGGCGAGCAGTTGATCAGCAGATCGATGCCCGATACGTCGGCCGGATCGATATCGACGCTGACCTGACACGCAGGGTGGAAGCGGTTCAGGCGGCCGGCGAGTTCATCGGGCAACGCGCGGTTGGGATCGCTCAGCGCGAGGCTCGCGACACCCGCACCGGCAAGGGCGAACGCGACGGCCGCCCCCGAGCCGCCCGCACCGAGCTGCTTGACGCGCTTGCCGCGCAGCGCAAAACCGATCCGCTCGAGTCCAATGACGAGCCCCGTGCCGTCGAACATATCGCCGAACCAGCTACCGTCCGGCTGCCGCCGCATCACGTTGATCGCGCCGACCTGCGCCGCCGTTGCCGATACCGCATCGACCAGCGCCATCGCGCTGGCCTTGTGCGGCACGGTCACGACGAGGCCATCGAGATTGGCCAGCGATTTCAGACCGGCCACGACCTGCGCGAACGATGCAACCGGTGCTTCGAACGGCAGACAGACGGCGTTGATGCCGCCCGCGGCGAAAAGCGAGTTCATGATCTGTGGCGTCTTCACCTGGGTGACCGGGCTGCCGAGAATGCCGAACAGACGCGTCGAGCCGTCGATGCGCGATGCCTGCGTCGCGCCGCTCACAAGCGGTTCTCCCGGCGCGCGGTGAGGCGCGGATGTTCCGGCCACGCCTGTTCCGACATCGCGGCGTCGAGTCCCATCGGCTCCGGGCGGAACAGACGCTCGTCCATCAGCTTGAGGTCCGGCGAAATGGCGGGGCGGAATGCCATGTGCGTGAGGACGTCACGCTCCAGATCGATACCCGGCGCGATCTCGATGAGTTCCAGGCCGCCGTCGATAGTACGGAACACGGCGCGTTCGGTGACGAACAGTGTCGTCTGATTGCGCTCGCGGGCGAACGGTCCGTTATACGACACCTGCTGCAGCGTCGGCACGAACTTGCGGTGCGCGCCTTCGCGCAGGATGCGCAGCTTGCCGTCTTCGCAGGCCACCTGGAGACCGCCGGCTGTGAACGTGCCGCCGAACACCATCTTGCGTGCGTTCTGGCTGATGTTGATGAAGCCGCCCACGCCGATCAGCTTGTTCGCGAACCGGCTGATGTTGACGCTGCCCTGCGAGTCGATTTCGACTGCCGAAAGAAAGGCGATGTCGATTCCGCCGCCGTCGTAGAAGTCGAACTGGTACGGCATGTCGATGATCGCGCTGTAGTTGCGCGCGGCGCCCGCATCGAGGCCGGCCGCCGGCGCACCGCCGATCAGCCCCTGTTCGTTGGTCAGCACGATGTGATGCAGCACGTCTTCCTCGGCCGCGACGAGTCCGATGCCGGTGCAGACGCCGGAGCCCACGTTGCATACCGCGCCGACGCGCAGTTCCATCGCCAGCCGGCGCGCGATGATCTTGCGTTCGTCGAGCGGCAAACGTGGAAAACCGCCGAGCGGAATGCGCATCTCGCCCGAGAACGCCGGATCGTAGGCCGTCTGATACGTGACCGGCTGATCGGCCTCGACCACGACCACATCGACGAGCATGCCGGGGATCTTCACCGTCTTGGCCGGCAGGGTGCCGCGTTTCGCGAGCCGCTTGACCTGCACGATCACAAGCCCGCCGTTGCGCTTCGTGGCCTGTGCCATCGACAGCATGTCGCCGAAAATCGCTTCCTGCTCCATCGAAATGTTGCCGTCTTCGTCGGCGGTCGTGCCGCGCAGAAAGGCCACGTCGATGTCGAACGGTTTATAGAAAAGCCATTCGCGTCCCTCGATCTCGATCAGGCTGACGAGCGTATCGTCGCTGGCGGCGCCTTGCCGGCCGCCGTCGTTGCGCGGGTCCACGAACGTGTGCAGGCCGACGTGGCTGATCAGGCCCGGACGGCCCGCGGCGATTTCGCGTGTCAGTTGCGAGAGCGCGCCTTGCGGCAAGGTCCACGCCTCGATCTCCTGGTTCAGCGCCATCTGCGCAAGCGGCGGTGAATCGACGAGCGTGCCGCAGACGACGCGCTTGAGCAGCCCGGCATGCGCGAGTCGCGAAGCGCCCCGTTCGCCGCGGTCGCCGAGTCCGACCGGGTGTACCGAGGTGAGCCGGCGCGGCTCGCCTTGCGCGAGAAAGCGCCGCTCCAGCGCCTCGATCAGCGCTTCGGGCACGGCATGGCCGCTGCCCGATCCGCCGATCATCAGGGTATCGCCATCTTTCAGCATGCCGGCTGCTTCGTCGGCGCTCAGAATCTGCATGTCTTCTACTCCGTAGGGTCGCGTTCTGGTCACGCAGGGCGCCGCGCGCCGTGCCTCGTATCGAGCCGCAGCGCCTCGCAGGAAGCGCTGCCGGGACCGCAAAAACTTACTTTGGTAAGGGCCGTTCAAAATGGCGTCCGCGCCGGGCAGCGACAACTGCCCTGGATCGGACGTCGCGCCGGGAACCGCGTGGCCGCATGTTCGCGGCGCAACGGATCAGGCCGTCGAGCCCGACTCCCGGAGCACCTGCTGTTCATCCTGATGACGCGACAGACGCTTGCCCCACAGCGCGGCGATCAGCGTGAGCAGACAGAAAACGGCGAGGAACAGCATCACGCCGGTCGGCTTGCCGTTCGCGTACGCAACGAGCGCCGTGGCGATGAACGGCGTCGGGCCGCCAATGATTGCGCCCGACAGCTCGCGGCACATTGCGATGCCGGAGAAGCGGTATTGCGTCGGGAACAGGTTCGACAGGAAGGAGCCCTGCGCGCCGCAGGTGCAGCCCCAACTGATGCCGTAGACCGCGCTCATCGCGATGGTCGCGAGCACGACGTCCTTCGAGTCGATCATGTGGAAGAGCGGCCAAACGAGGCTCAGCGCGATCAGTGCGCCGGCCGCGAACACGTTGCCGCTGCCGTAGCGGTCGGCCAGCATGCCGCCCACCGGCGCGCACAGCAGCGAAAAAGCCAGCGCGATGATCAGGGCGATGAGACTGTCGGACTTCGCCATCCCGAGCGTGTTGGTCATGTAGCTCAGGGCAAACGTGTTCAGCACATAGCTGAGCGCCTGATGGCCGCCCATCGCGAGGAAGCCGCACAGAACCTCGCGCCGGCTATTGCGGAAGAGTTCGGCCACGGGCACTTTCTCCTTCCTCGCGCGTTCACTGGCCTTTTCCATCGCCGCGATATATTCGGGCGTTTCGTCGAGCTTCGAGCGGATATAGATCGCCACTCCGAACAGCACCAGCGAAATCAGGAACGGCACGCGCCATGCCCACGAATACAGGATGCTCTCGGGCACCGATGAAATCACGAGGAACGTCGTGATCGCTATCAGCACGCCGAAGTTCGTGGCGGCATTGGGAATCGAGGTAAAGAACGCGCGCCGTGACGGCGGCGTGTACTCCGCGATCAACGTGATCGCGCCGGCCAGTTCCGCGCCCGCGCCGAAGCCCTGCATCAACCGCAGCAGCACCAGCAGGGCCGGGGCGAGCATGCCCACCTGCTGATAGGTCGGCAGCAGGCCGAGGCCCACGGTCGCCGCGCCCATGATCGTCACGCAGAACACGAGTGCCGGTTTGCGCCCGTACTTGTCGCCGATATGCGAGATCACGATGCCGCCGACAGGGCGGATCACGAAGCCCACGGCAAACGTAGCGAAGGCCGCGAGCACGCCGGCCAGTTGCGACAGTTGCGGAAAGAAAAGCTTGTTGATGATGAGCCCCGACGCCGCGGCGTAGAGGCCGTAGTCATACCACTCGATGATGGTGCCGAGCGTCGACGCGAATACCGCACGTCGGATGTTTTTGCGGCTAACCTGCTGCGCATGTGCATGCTGCATAGCGCTGTCTCCGTTTCTCTTGTCAATGATGTTCCGCGGCGCACCGAGAGGCGGCGCGGCGCACTGTTTGCCCGCTAGGAACGCTTCGGCCGCTCGCCGAACGCGTTGGCTCCTTCTTCGTAGTTGCCCGAGGCGAAGCACAGCGACGTCAACTCGTTCTCGTAGCGGATGCCCTGATCGACGGACATCGACAGCGCCGCGCGCACGGCCGCCTTGACCGACTGCGTCGCAATCGGGCTGAATTCGGCCATCTTCCGGCACAGCGCCATCGCGGTATCGACCACGGCCGTGTCTTCGACCACGATCTCCACCAGACCGATGCTGTGCGCCTCGTGTGCGTCGATCGAGTCGCCGGTGAGCAGCAGCCGCATGGCCTGGCCGTAGCCAACCAGACGCGGCAGCATTTGCGATGCACCGCCGCCGCCGACCCAGCCGCGCAAGACTTCCGGCGCGCCGAACTTCGCGCTTTGTCCCGCCACGCGGATGTCGGCGCCCAGCATCATTTCGAGTCCGCCGCCCAGCACCCATCCCTTGAGCGCCGCGACGACCGGCTTGGTGAATTCGCGAATGACCATCGCGTAGTCCGTGCGCCGGCGGAATTCCCACGCAGTCCGATACGTCTTCAACGTATGGAGATCGCTGCCGGCACTGAAGGCGCGTTCGCCTTCGCCGCGCAACAGCACGACGCGTACGTCGTTATCCCGCTCCAGTTCCTCCCTGATTCCAACCAGCGTTTGCGTCATTTCCGGCGTCATCGCATTCATTTTTTCCGGCCGGTTGATGACGATTTCGGCCACGGCTCCGTGGCGCCTGAGTAGAACGTGCTCCTGCATTGTGTCTCCTGATTCTGCTGCTGCATGCAGCGCGGTTTCCCTCGATCGCGACCCATATACTTACTTACTAGTAAGTATTTTTCGTGAAGATACCAGCTTTGTTTGAGACAGGCAACGGGGATTTTTGCTAGCGTCATGGCTAGCGCCTGGCGCCGTCCGCAATGGGTCTGCGACGGGTGACGGGAAGTGGGGGAAGTGTTTTGCCGGCCGGCTGGCCGGGCTCGGGGATGGACTGCTTCGCTGCTGGGGCGCGGGGGAGTCGTGTAGAATCGGCGCCATCAATCGTGCCGGACCGTTGTGCGCCGGCTGCCCGCAATTACACGAGTCACGCCTGCTGCTGTGTTCCGCATGAGGCCGCTCTCATCACACCGTTTTTCGCCGAGGTGAGACGTTGAGTCAGAACGACAAGACAACTTCCGGGCCCAAAAAGCCTTCGATGTACGACAGCATTAAAGAACTGGCAAAGAAGCTGCTCATTGCACACGGTTATCACAAGACCACGTTCGGCGTGATCGCCAAACAGTTAGGTATCACGACGACCAATATCCACTATCACTTCGGCAACAAGAACAGTCTCGTTGAAGAAGTCGTCAAGGATTATGTCGACGCGGCAATCCACGGGCAAAAGAGCATCTGGCTCGATGAAACGAAGTCGCTACAGGAAAAGGTGCAGGGAGAGATCGCCTATAACCGCAATCTGTACAGGAAATACAACCCGGGCGGAAAGACCCATCATCCCTGGAGTCTGATCGGACGTCTACGGCTCGAAAGCGATGTGCTCAGCGACGAAGCGCGCGCGACCCTCGTCAGGTTCACGACCGAAATTCACGGCGCAATCGAGACAGCGGTCGGATTCGCGATCCGCAGCGGTGAGTTGAAACGCGATACGCCGAAGGAGGACCTGATTCTTCTATTGACTCATCTTGCAGACAGCCTTTCGGTATTCGCACAGGACGCGGGGGGATTCGAACGGGTCGAGCAATTCATGAATGCGTTTTCGCGCGTCGTGTTGACGAAATACACGCGCAATTCAGGCTGAGAGGACGGAGGTCCTGATTGAGGTACTTCTAATGCGTGCCGAGTCGTCCGGCACGCGGTGCTGCGGTCAGTCCGCGATGGATTGGCCGCAGCTATGCAACGTCGCGCGATCTTCGATGAACCCGACGTCGTGGACATCGGGAACACACTGACTCCCTCACGCCAGCGCCTGCGCTCCCGCTTTCGCGACCTGCGCATCTTCACCCGGCTTCACGCCGGACACACCGACGGCGCCCACCACCTGCCCATCGACGGTAAGCGGAACACCGCCTTCCAGCGTCGCGACGAGCGGTGCGCTCACGAAAGCGGTGCGGCCGCCATTGATCATTTCTTCGTAGAGGCGCGACTCGCGACGTCCCAGGGCCGAGGTGCGCGCCTTGCCGATCGCCATCTCGGCGCCGATCGGCGCGCAGTTATCCAGACGCAGCAGGCCGAGCAGATGGCCGCCGTCGTCGACCACCGCGATGGCGACGGGCCAGTGGTTTTTTTCCGCCTCGGCGCGGGCGGCGTCGAGAATGCGCGTGGTTTCCGCGAGGGTGAGTACAGGTTTGGTTTGCATGTCGGTCGATTCCCGGAGTTATTGAAGCGCGTCTTCGATAAGTTCGATCCAGTGCTGCACGCGCGTGCGATTGGCACCGGCGAGGTGAGTCTGACAGCCGATGTTGGCCGTCGCAATGAGGTCGGGCTGGCCGCTTTCGAGCGCGTCGAGCTTGCGCTCGCGCAGCGTTGCCGCCAGTTCCGGCTGCGTGATCGAATAGGTGCCCGCCGAGCCGCAGCATAGATGCGCGTCGGGAACGTCGGTCAGGTCGTAGCCGAGCCGCGTCAGGATCGCCTCGACCGCACCGCCGAGCTTCTGCGCATGCTGCAGCGTACACGGGCAATGAAAGGCGATGCGCTTGCGCTCGCCGGTTTGCAACGCGTCGAGCGGTTCGGCGCGGAGCACTTCGACGAGATCGCGGGCCAGCTCGCTCGTGCGCGCGGCCTTGGTCGCGTAGCGCGGATCGTCGCGCAGTAAATGTCCGTACTCCTTGACGAAGGCGCCGCAGCCGCTCGCGGTCAGCACGATCGCTTCGGCGCCCGCCTCGATGGCGGGCCACCATGCGTCGATATTGCGGCGTGCGCGTGCGAGGCCCGCATCCTGCGCGTTCAGGTGGTAGTCGGTCGCGCCGCAACAGCCGGCCTGTGGCGCCGCGATCACGCTGATGCCGAGCCGGTCGAGCACGCGTGCTGTGGCGGCGTTCGTGTTCGGCGACAAGGCAGGCTGCACGCAGCCTTCGAGTATCAGCATGCGACGGCTGTGTCTCGCCGGCGGGCGAGGCTTGGCCGCGACCTTGTCGACGGGGATTTTCTGTCGCAGCGATGTGGGCAGGAAGGGCCGCGCAAGACGGCCCGCCGTCAGCAGCGTCTTGAATACCATCGGGCGCGGGATGACCTGCCGCAGCCCTTCGCGCAGCATGCGCTCGCCGGTCGGCCGCGCGACCCGCCGCTCCAGTTCGGCGCGGCCGATGTCGAGCAGCGCGTGATAGGTGACGCCGGAAGGGCAGGTCGTTTCGCAATTGCGGCAGCTCAGGCAGCGGTCGAGATGCTGCTGGGTTTTCGCGCCGACGTCCTCGCCTTCGAGCAGTTGCTTGATCAGATAAATGCGGCCGCGCGGGCCGTCGAGCTCGTTGCCGAGGACCTGATAGGTCGGGCAGGTCGCGTTGCAGAAGCCGCAATGGACGCAACTGCGCAGGATCGATTCCGCTTCGTCGGCGCGCGCGAGAGTTCGGGCCTGTTCGCTGAGGTTGGTTTGCATGGTGTCTCGCGTCAGAAGTCGGCGTACAGGCGGCCGGGGTTGAACAGGCCATGCGGATCGAGCCGCGCCTTCAATGCGCGATGCAGGCGCAGCAGCGGCGCGGTGAGCGGCATGAACGGGCTTGCCGCGCCGCGCGGGTCCGGCGTTGCGTCCGCGCTGTAGCGAGTCGCGTGACCGCCGGCGGCCGCGGCGATTGCCTGTATCGACGAGGCGTCCGCATGGCTCTTGAGCCAGCGCTGCGCGCCGCCCCAGTCGAGCATGACGTCGCCGGGCAGCGGCGTGAGCGGCGCGGCGACCGGCAGCGACAGACGCCAGAGCGGACGCGCATCGGCGAAGAAAGGCAGGCGATGTTCGCGCAGGTCGGTCCAGAACGCCATGTCGAGGTCCGCGCCGCCGATGTGGCCGATGGCCGATTCCACGGAGCCTTCGCCGCCTTCGAGCCGCACGTGCAACAGGCCATCCTCGTAACAGGCGCCGGTGACGGGAAGTGCGCCGCGGCGCCAGTTCGTCAGTGCCGTCATGGCTTTGTCGGCGCTCATCTCAAGGACGACGCTGCGCGTCGCGCGCGGTTTGGGCAGTACCTTTAGCGACACCTCGGTCATCACGCCGAGGCATCCGTAGCTGCCGGCCGCGAGCCGCGCCATGTCGTAACCGGCGACGTTCTTCATCACTTCGCCGCCGAAGCGCAGATGTTTCGCCTCGCCGGTAATCAGGCGGCAGCCGAGCACGAAGTCGCGCATGGAGCCCGCCCACGGCCGGCGCGGTCCCGACAACCCGCTCGCCACCGCGCCGCCGAGCGTCGCGCGGCCGTCGAATTCGGGCGGCTCGCAAGGCAGCATCTGACCGGCGGCGTCGAGTGCCGCCGAGAGCGCCGAGACGGACGTACCGCAGCGCGCCGTGATGACGAGTTCGGTCGGCTCGTAGCGCACGATGCCGCTGTGGCTGCGCGTGTCGAGTTCGCGCGCGCCGTTGGGTGTGTCATCGGGTGCGCTGCGGCCGAGGAACGCCTTGGTGTTGCCGCCGCGCACGCTCAGCGGCGTATGCGTCGAGATGGCGCGAGCGACTTCGTCGACGAGACGCTGGCTGTCGTCCAGCGGGATCGGATCGTCTCGCATCAGAATCGCTCCAGTTCAGGAAACGGCAGGGCGCCGTGGTGAACGTGCATCGCGCCGAATTCGGCGCAGCGATGCAGGGTCGGAATGTTCTTGCCGGGATTGAGCAGACCTTGCGGATCGAACGCGGCTTTCAGGGCATGAAACAAGGTCAATTCATCGGCATTGAACTGCGCGCACATCTGATTGATCTTCTCGCGGCCCACGCCATGTTCCCCTGTGATGCTGCCGCCGACCTTCACGCACAGCTCCAGGATCGCGCCGCCGAGCGCTTCGGCGCGCTCGGTCTCGCCCGCGTTCGCATCGAACAGGATCAGCGGATGCAGATTGCCGTCGCCCGCGTGGAAAACGTTGGCGACGCGCAGCCCGTATTGCTGCGACAGGCGCTCGATGCCGGCCAGCACGCCCGGCAGTTCGCGGCGTGGGATCGTGCCATCCATGCAGTAGTAGTCGGGCGATATGCGGCCGACCGCCGGGAACGCGTTCTTGCGGCCAGCCCAGAATTTCTGGCGCTCGGCTTCGTCGCGGGCGAGCCGCACGTCGGTGGCGCCGGCCGCGCGCAGCAGCGCTTCCACCCGCTCGCAATCCTCGTGGACGTCGCTTTCGGCGCCGTCCACCTCGCACAGCAGGATGGCTGCCGCATCCACGGGATAGCCCGCGTGGATAAAGTCTTCGGCGGCGCGAATGGCGAGGTTGTCCATCATCTCCAGGCCGCCCGGAATGATCCCCGCGCCGATGATCTCGGCCACCGCCGAGCCGGCCCGCTCGACGTCGTCGAAGCTCGCGAGCAGCACGCGGGCGCTCTGCGGTTTGGTGAGCAGCTTCACCGTGACTTCGACGACGATGCCGAGCATGCCTTCCGAACCGGTGAAGAGCGCGAGCAGATCGAAGCCGGGCGAATCGAGCGCGTCCGATCCGAGCGTGACGCGTTCGCCCTCGATGGTGAGGACTTCGAGCTTGAGGATGTTGTGGACCGTCAGGCCGTATTTGAGGCAGTGCACGCCGCCGGCGTTCTCGGCGACGTTGCCGCCGATCGAGCAGGCGATCTGCGACGAAGGATCGGGGGCATAGTAGAGCCCGTATTGCGCGGCGGCCTGCGAGATCGCGAGATTGCGCACGCCCGGCTGAACGCGCGCGATGCCGGCCTCGGGATCGATCGCGACGATGCGGTTCATGCGCGCCATCACGAGCAGAATGCCTTTTTCGAGCGGTAGCGCGCCGCCCGACAGACCAGTGCCGGCGCCGCGCGCCACCACGGGAATGCGCGCCTCGTGCGCATAGCGCAGCAGCGCTTCGATCTGCTCGACGGTTTCGGGCAGCGCGACGAGTAGCGGGGTCGTGCGATAGGCCGAGAGCCCATCGCATTCGAACGGACGCAGCTCCTCGGCTTCGTGCAGGATCGTCAGGCCAGGCACGCGCGCGCGCAGTTCCGCGACGACGGCGGCA
Source organism: Paraburkholderia sp. Cy-641 (assembly GCF_011752945.1). Lineage (NCBI taxonomy): Bacteria > Pseudomonadati > Pseudomonadota > Betaproteobacteria > Burkholderiales > Burkholderiaceae > Paraburkholderia > Paraburkholderia sp. Cy-641. The sequence goes on along the minus strand of NZ_VWWM01000035.1, from coordinate 51,356 downwards.
CGGTCGTGCGTAACGAGCGGGCCGTCGATCGCTTCGTCATAGCGATAGCTCATGAATGTCTCCTCGCCCTCGCGCGACGGATCGGGGCGACCGGCCGGCAGGCGTTGCAGGCGGAATTGTTGCCGCGCCGCCGGCGTCTGTCGATAAGCTGGTCGAGTGGTCGTACCAGTTTTTTATCGGGCTTTGCAGAGCAATTTCCGCACTGGCTTTAATATCGTGCGATATCCTGCTGGATGACGATTTGATTCATGCCCTTGTCCTAACTGGTCGTACCACTTGAAAATGCACGATACGAATACCCGCGAGAACGCCGATGTCGCCCCCGCCCGCCAGGTCGCGGACGTCGTGGCGGAACGCATCGAACGGCTGATCGTCGACGGCGTGCTCAAAGCGGGGCAGTCGCTGCCCTCGGAGCGGCGGCTTGTCGAGAAGCTCGGCGTGTCGCGCACGGCGCTGCGCGAAGGGCTCAAGCTGCTGCGCGCGCGCGGCATCATCGAGACCTCGCATGGGCGCGGGTCGTATGTCGCCAGTCTGACCGGGCACACGGAGACCTCGCCGCTCATGCACCTGCTCGGCTCGCAGCCGCGCACGCTCTACGACCTGTTCGAGGTGCGCGGCATGCTGGAAGCGGAATCGGCGCGGCTGGCGGCACTGCGCGGCACGCCGGCTGACCATGTGCTGATTACGCGGCGCTATCAGGAGATGATCGAGGCACAGGAGACCGAGGCCGATCCGTCGGTCCACGCGCGCCTCGATCACGCGTTTCATCTGGCGATTTGCGAGGCTTCGCACAATCCGGTGCTGGTCCACACCCTGCAATCATTGACCGATCTGCTGCTCAGTTCCGTGTTCGCGTCGGTCAATAACCTTTACCACCGCGAACAGCACAAACGGGTGATCGATCGTCAGCATGCGCGGCTTTACAACGCGGTGATCGGCAAGCTGCCCGAGCAGGCGCGCAAGGCCGCCGCCGATCATATCGACAGGGTCTGTGCGAGCCTGCGTGAAATCGAGCAGGAAGAGCAGAGGCTGGTGCGGGCGACGTTGCGGCTCGAAGGGTGGAGTTGAGCGTCCGCTTATGCCTGGAGATACCTAGAAATCCGCCGCCATGGCGAGCGCCCGGGCTTTTCCCTGCTCGATCGCCTGCCGAGGGTCGGCATGCCAGGTGTGCTCCACCATGAGGCTTTTAACGTCGGCCACGCCAATGAACTTGAGCCAGAAGTCGAGATAGTCGGCCTGATGTTCAAACCCGGGATGGCCGCTGCCGGCACTTGCCTCGCGGCTCTGTCCACGCACATGAATGACGAGGGCGCGCGGAATCTTCAGCATCGGACCGTATGCGCTCCCATTGAAGGTGAACAGCATATTGCGCTGGCTGACGAGATCGATCAGTTGTTTCAGCTTGTACGGGTAGCCGAAATTCCACATCGGCACGCCGAGAACGATCCGGTCAGCTTCCTGGAAACGCTTGACGAGAGACTGTATGCGATTCCAGATCGACGATTCGACGCTGTTCAAGGGTTCTTTCGATACCCCTTTATATTTCGCGCCAATGCCCTCGCTGTCGAAGTCGGGCAGGTCTTCTTCCCAGACGTTCAACGTGTCGACCTCGATCGACGTGCAATGCTGGCGATACGCGTCGAGAAACGCATTCGCGATGGTGATCGAGGCTGACGCGTCGCCACGAGGAGAACACACGATATTCAATAGACGCATGATGCCAGGTCCAGATGGGATTGCGATTAGTCAGGTATCCGGTGAATGCTGCCGCCGGTACTCAAACCGTGGCCGGGTCCATCTTGTCGATATCGATACCGTAGCGCGCAATCGCCTCGCTGACTGTCCGGCGCGCAATGGTGCCTTCGTCCGCGAGCGCTTTCAGTGCTGTGAGCACGATGAAATGCCGGTCCACTTCGAAAAACGTGCGTAGCGACTCCCGCGTATCGGAGCGGCCGAATCCATCGGTGCCGAGCGCGATGAAGCGGCAATCGTCGACGAACGGGCGGATCTGGTCGCCGACGATCTTCATGTAGTCGGTCGCCACGACGACCGGACCCGGCCGGCCCTGCAGGCATTGCTGAACGTACGGAATGCGCGGCTCGTCCTGCGGATGCAGGATGTTCCAGCGCTCGGCGGCGAGACCGTCGCGGCGCAGTTCGGTCAGGCTCGTGGCGCTCCAGATGTCGCTGGAAACCGCGAAGTCCTGCTTCAGCAATTCGCCCGCGGCGATCACTTCGCGCAGAATGGCGCCGCTGCCCATCAGTTGTACATGAGGACGCTGCGCATCGTCGCGAGCTTCGTCCGGTGCCACACCGGGCAGCCTGTATAGCCCCTTGAGAATGCTGGCTTCGGCATCGGGCGGCAGCGCCGGGTGAGGGTAGTTCTCGTTGAGCAGCGTGATGTAGTAGTACACGTCTTCCTGTTGCGCGTACATCCGGCGCAAGCCGTCCTGAACGATGACGGCCAGTTCATACGAAAAGGTCGGATCGTACGAGACGCAATTGGGAATGACCGATGACAGCACGTGACTGTGACCGTCGTCGTGTTGCAGGCCTTCGCCCATCAGCGTGGTGCGCCCGGAAGTCGCGCCGAGCAGGAACCCGCGCGTGCGTGCGTCGCCTGCCGCCCAGGCGAGATCGCCAATGCGCTGCAAGCCGAACATCGAATAGAAAATATAGAACGGAATCGTCGGCAACGCATGATTGGCATAGGCGGTGCCGGCGGCGATCCACGACGCGAACGCACCGGATTCGTTGATCCCTTCCTGCAGAATCTGGCCGTCCTTCGCTTCCTTGTAGTAACTCAGCTGGCCCGCGTCCTGCGGCGTATAGAGTTGCCCGACCGGCGAATGAATGCCGATCTGACGGAATAGCCCTTCCATGCCGAAGGTGCGCGATTCGTCCGGCACGATCGGCACGACCAGCTTGCCCAGGTTCGGGTCCTTCAGCAGCGTACTCAGAATGCGCACGAAAACCATCGTGGTGGACGCACCCCGTTCGCCGCTGTCCTTCAGTTGCGCGGCGAATGCCTCGAGCGGTGGAATCGGCAATGGCGGAACATCGGCGAAGCGGGCCGGAACGTGACCGCCGAGCCGCGTGCGGCACGCCGCTAAATAGCGTGCTTCGTCGCTATTCGGCTCGGGCTTCAGATAGGGCATCTCGTCGAGCTGTGCGTCGCTGACCGGCAGATCGAAGCGATCGCGAAAAGCGCGTACCGCATCGGCGCTCATTTTCTTCAATTGATGGTTGATGTTCTGGCCTTCGCCGGCTTCGCCCATGCCGAAACCTTTGACCGTCTTGGCGAGAACGACGGTTGGCCGGCCCTCGGTGCGCATGGCCTGCGCATACGCCGCGTGAACCTTTTCCGGATCATGACCGCCGCGCGCCAGTTTCCAGATTTCGTCGTCGGACAGATCGGCCACCAGTTCGAGCAGTTCGGGATACTTACCGAAGAAATGTTCGCGCACATAAGCGCCGTTCTGCGACTTGAAGGTTTGATAGTCGCCGTCCACGCATTCCATCATGCGCCGGCGCAGCAGGCCGGTGTGATCGCGTTGCAGCAGCGCGTCCCATCCGCTTCCCCAGATGACCTTGATGACGTTCCAGCCGGCCGCGCGGAAGGTGCCTTCCAGTTCCTGGATGACCTTGCTGTTGCCGCGCACCGGGCCGTCCAGACGTTGCAGGTTGCAGTTGACCACGAAGATCAGATTATCGAGCCGCTCGCGGCCGCCGAGCGAAATCGCCGCGAGCGATTCCGGCTGGTCCATTTCGCCATCGCCGAGAAAGGCCCACACTTTACGGCCCTGATGTTCCTTGAGCCCACGGTAGTCGAGGTAGCGCATGAAGCGCGCCTGATAGGCCGCCGTGAGCGGCCCGAGCCCCATGGACACCGTGGGGAATTGCCAGAAATCCGGCATCAGGCGTGGATGCGGATAAGAGGAGAGGCCATTGCGGCCCGCTTCGCGGCGGAAGTTGTCCAGTTGCGCTTCCGTTATGCGGCCTTCGAGGTAGGCGCGGCCATAGATGCCCGGTGCGGAATGCCCCTGAATATAGACCAGGTCTCCGGCGAAGTTCCCGGTGCGGCCGCGAAAGAAATGGTCGAACCCGACGTCGTAGAGCACCGCGGCGGACGCGTACGTCGCGATATGGCCGCCCACATTCGAATGCTTGCCTGCGCGCAAAACCATGACCATCGCATTCCAGCGGATATAGGCATTCAGGCGGCGTTCGAGTCTCAGGTCGCCGGGGTAGGCGGGTTGCCGTTCGAGTCCGATCGTGTTGACGTAGGCGCTCGTCACGCGGCCATGCATATCGCCATGTCGGGCAGCATCCCGGTCGACCAGTCGATCGATCAGGTAATGCGCGCGTGGACGTCCTTCCACGGCCACGACCGCTTCCATCGCTTCCAGCCATTCTCGTGTTTCCTGCGGATCGACATCGACGGATTCAAAGACGGAATTCATTGGCACATCTCCAGAATGAGTGGCGGGTGCATCGCTTGCACGAACCGCGGCAAAAAAGGTGTCCACGAAAAACAGCGCATTACGATTGCAATTGCAATCGTTAAGGCGGCCATTGTAGCTCCGTAGAGTAGAATTGCAACTGCAATTACCTCATGGAGTTTTCCGATATGTCCAGAAACGAGCCCGACCTGTGGTTCTCATTCGTCCGCGCGCACCGTTTGATGATTCGCGAGGTCGAGCGGCGGCTGGCCGAGAGCGGCTTGCCCGCTTATGCGTGGTATGACCTGCTGTGGGGGCTGGAAAGCGGCCCCGGCGGCACGCGGCGCATGCACGAACTGGCGGACGTGCTGGCGATCGAGCGCTACAACCTGACGAGACTGGTTGACCGCCTGGAGGAAGAAGGGCTCGTTACCCGTGCCCGTTCCGCCGAGGACGGACGGGCCGCCTACGCGTCGATTACCAGCAAGGGGCGCGCGCTGCGCAAAAAAATGTGGAAGGTCTACGAATCCGCGGTGGCCGAGTTGTTTCTCGCCCAGTTCGATGCGGACGAACAGCGCGTGTTCGCGAGCGCACTCGATCAGGCCGGCGCGGCTGCGCGCGAAGCGGCGCCGGGCAGGTAAGGGCAAATAAGGGCAAATAAGGGCAAATAAGGGCAGGGCGCGGCTAGGTCAGCGCATAAGTGCGCAGCGCGGCTTCCAACGTTTGCGCGGACAATGCGCCTTCGTCGACGAGTGCTTTCAGGGCAATCAGGGTGATCCATGGCGCACCGGGGAAATCCGCGTAGGCCGTGCCGCGCTGCGGCGTTGCGCCGAGCGCCACGAATCGCCCGGGTGCAAATGGAGCGATCTGCTCGGCAATATGCTGTGCGTAGCCGGTGACGGCGATCACTGGCGCCGTGCTGTCGCCGAGGCATCGGGCGATATGAGGCCGTCGTGGCCGCGATTGCGGATGAAGCATGTTCCATCGCGCGGCGGCGCGTCCCTCGCGGGCAAGGCGCGTATAGCTGGGACAACTCCAGACTTCCGCCGCGATTCCCCAATCCTGCGAGAGCAGGCGTGCCGCATGGAGCACGCGCTGTAGCGCCTTGCCCGCGCCGCATAGGCGGATTTGCGGCGGCGTTTTTCTATTTCCATTCGTGCTTGCCGTGCTCACTGTGCTTACCTCGGGCGTGAACCTGAGCCGATACATCCCCTTGATTGCGCCTTGCGCATCGGCACGATGCAAGGGGCCGGTGTCGACGCACGTATCGTCATGCGTCGCCAGATAGTAGAAGCCGGCTTGATGGTCCACGTAAAGCGCTTGCAGCGCCGAGCGCAGGATGGCGCGTGCTTCATCGGCGGAAGCGGGGTCGTACGGCGTGCAGTCCGGATGCGAGGCGAGCCAGAGCGGCAGTGCGGGTTGCACGCCCTTGCACCAGATCGATGGCCGCGTTTCGGCATCGTTGCACAGAATGCCCCGTCCCGCCGATTCGAACGACAGCATCCGCAGCCGGTCGAGCGTTTCCGAGCCGAATAGATACAGCAGCGGTTTTTCGAACGCATGACGCCTGCTTTGAAACCAGAGTGGCCATGCACTGGGGAGTGCCCCATGCGAATCTCGCTGCCGGTTCGCTCTGACGATCGAGATTCGATGCGATACCGAACTGTTGCCGCCGAGACTATCCGCAATGGCGTCGATGGCGTGTCGCGGAGAAGTGGCATGGTGTGGGACGCTGCGCTCCATGGCGTCGAACGCATCGAGACAGGCACGTGCCGCACCGCGTGTTGCGTTTGAAAAAACGGGAGGGCGCAGTGGCGCTGAAGTCATACGGATACCTACGGTTGTTGGACGGCTTGCCAAAAGCGATCTTCGGCCATACGATTGCAATTGCAATTATTGTAATTGCAAAAATATGGAGGCCGCAAGGAACCCTATGTCAAACGCCGACGCTATGACGCTTTACACCGCGGACACGCCCAACGGGCAGAAAATCAGCATCTTCCTGAAAGAAGCCGGCATCGCCTACCGGCAGGTGAATCTCGATCTGTCGAGAGGCGATCAGCACCGTCCCGACTATCTGGCGATCAACCCGAACGGGAAGATTCCCGCCGTGGTCGATCATGAAGCCGGCTTGACGATCTTCGAGTCCGGCGCGATCCTGACCTATCTTTCGTCGAAGACCGGGTGCCTATGGCCTGGCCGGCAACGGGAGCAAAGCACGGTCCAGCAGTGGCTGCATTTCCAGATCGGCAGCATCGGTCCGATGCTCGGCCAGCTATGGTGGTTTCTGCATAGGGCCGAGACTGCCAACGATGAGGCGATCGCGCGCTATCGCAAGGAAGCGTTGCGACTTTACGGCGTCGTGAATCGACGCCTGGGCGAGTCGGCATTCCTCGCCTTGCCCGAATATACGATTGCTGATATCGCCGCGTTCAGCTGGTTGCGCACCTTCGGCGAACTGGAGCTGGACGTGTCGGCATTTCCGCACGTAGCGCGTTGGCTGACGGTGATCGAGGCTCGTCCGGCGGTCATCGAAGGACTCGCCGCGAACAGGGTGCTGTCGCCGGCTGCCGACGGGCAATCCAGTGAGACACGGGAGTAGCGGTATGGCGTGGGCAACGCTGTTTCTCGCCGCGATGCTGGAGATCGCGATGGGCGTGTCGCTCAAGCTGAACGCCGGCTGGACACGGCCCGTGCCGAGTATTCTCGCGATAGTCGCGGGACTGCTCAGCATCTATCTATTGGCGCGCTCGCTTGCGTCTTTGCCAATCGGCACGGCTTATGCGATCTGGACCGGCATAGGCACGATCGGACTCGTGGTGATCGGCATGGTCTGCTTTCATGAAGGAACGGGCTGGATGCGGTTGTTCTTTCTCGGCCTCGCGCTGATCGGCATCATCGGATTGCGCTTCGCCGAGGCGCCCGGGTAAGGCAATGACGTTGTGCGCAACATCGTTCCTGACGTCGGGTTATTGGCGCGGCTCGAATCTTGTCAGGTTATGCGCGTGCAGCCACGATGGATTTTCCGCATACATTTCTTCGATCAATCGTTTGACGAGGCCGATATAGATCGAATTGTCGTTGATACGGTGATTGAAAATGACCGGCGACGTTGCGCGGTCGCTGTCCAGCACCCGGTAGTGCACGTCCTGCCGCGATTGCCGTGCCGACGAGGGCACGATGCACACGCCGAATTCGGCCGCGACGAGTCCCAGTGCGGTCTGGATCTCGCGCACTTCCAGCACCTCGCCCACTTCCACGCCGTGGCCGTACAGGACGTTCAGGACCTGATCGGCAAAGCTGGGGCGCGGCTCCTTGGGGTAAACAATCAACTTTTGCCCGGCCAGCTGTTCGATGGGCAATGGCGTCGATTCTCTCGCCATCGGCGAGCCGGCCGGCACGACCGCGGCAAGGCGCTCTTCGCGCAGGACGATCGCGGCGATATTCGGATCGCCGTGGTGCACGCGGCCGAAGCCGATGTCGATACGGCCTTCTTTCAGCGCCTCGATCTGTTGCATCGACATCAATTCGACCATCTGAATGTCCAGTTCGGGTGCATGCTCGCGCAGCTTGCGCATCAGCGTCGGCAATCCCGCGTACAGAACCGAACCGACGAATCCGATCGACAACACGCTGCGCTGATGGAGTCCCACGCGCCTCGCGGCGGCTTTCATCTGATCTATTCGCGCAAGAACCTGCATGGCCTGCTCGTAAAACAGACGGCCCGCGTCGGTCATCCGCACGGGGCGGGTATTGCGAATCAGCAGGGGGACGCCGACCTCTTCTTCGAGCAACTGAATCTGCCGGCTCAGCGGCGGTTGAGCAATGTGAAGCTGCTCGGCCGCGCGGGTGAAATTGCGCTCGCGGGCCACGGCGACGAAGTAGCGCAGTTGACGCAGATCCATGATGGTGATCTCAAAGATGAACTATTTTTCGATGCACGTTTGAGTATATTGCGTCGCAAAAAGCCCATGTGGGTCGGGGATTATGCGCACTTTATATTCTATAGGTATCAAAGAGGATGGGGAAAGTATTGGACGGTCGAAATGCGTGACCTGTATAAAACCATCAAATGAACTGAAGTGCATCTTTCGCCATGCCAGGGCGGACCCGCACCAGGCAATTTCCCCAGATACCCAACGGAGACAGTCATCATGAGCGTCAAAGCAGTCCCGGGCAAGAAAGCGCAGGTCCTGCCGAAAGCCGTGTCGAAGCGCGCATAGGGAGAGGAAATCATGTCCACCATCGTCGACAAAGCCAATGAACTGGATCAACTGCTCGCCACCGCGGTGCAGGATGATAAGGAGGCCGGCATATTCCGTTGCCGGCGCGATATCTTCACCCATGCCGATCTGTTCGAACTCGAGATGAAGCACATCTTCGAGAACAACTGGGTGTACCTCGCGCACGAGAGCCAGATTCCGGACAACAACGACTACTACACCACGTGGATCGGCCGCCAGCCTATTGTCATTACTCGCGACAAGACGGGGCAATTGAATGCGGTCATCAACGCCTGCGCGCACAAGGGGGCGATGCTGTGCCGCCGCAAGCACGGCAACAAGGGCAGCTTCACTTGCCCGTTCCACGGCTGGACGTTCTCGAATACGGGCAAGCTGCTCAAGGTAAAGGACGAGAAGACCACCGAATATCCGGTGCAGTTCAACACGAACGGCTCGCATGATCTGCGCAAAGTGGCACGCTTCCAGAGCTATCGCGGCTTTCTGTTCGGCAGCCTCAATGCGGACGTGTTGCCGCTCGAAGAGTACCTCGGCGAATCGCGCGTCATCATCGACCAGATCGTCGACCAGAGTCCGAACGGGCTTGAAGTACTGCGCGGCAATTCCACGTATGTCTACGACGGCAACTGGAAAATGCAGATGGAGAACGGCTGCGACGGCTATCACGTCAGCACCGTGCACTGGAACTACGCGGCGACGATGGGACGGCGCAAGGAAGACGGCACGCAGGCCGTCGATGCGAATAGCTGGAGCAAGTCGGTCGCGGGCGTCTACGGTTTCGACCACGGCCACATCCTGTTGTGGACCCGGACGATGAATCCGGAAGTGCGGCCAGTGTACAAGCATCGCGAAGAAATCAAGGACCGTGTCGGCGAAACGCAGGCGGAGTTCATCGTCAATCAGACGCGCAACCTGTGCCTGTATCCGAACGTGTTTCTGATGGACCAGTTCAGCACGCAGATTCGCGTGGTTCGTCCGCTCAGCGTGGACAAGACCGAAGTCAGCATCTTCTGTTTCGCGCCGAAGGGCGAAAGCGCGGAGGATCGCGCCATTCGCATCCGCCAGTACGAAGACTTCTTCAACGTGTCGGGCATGGGTACTGCCGACGATCTCGAAGAGTTCCGCGCCTGCCAGGCGGGCTATGCCGGCATCACGGCGATGTGGAACGACCTTTCGCGCGGCGCGCCGCTGTGGATCGAGGGGCCGGACGAGAATGCGAGCCGGATGGGTCTGAAGCCGCGCATTTCGGGCGAACGCAGCGAAGACGAAGGCCTGTTCGTGTGCCAGCACGAGTACTGGGTGCAGGTGATGCGCGATGCGCTGAAGAAGGAAGGCAAGGAGACCGTGGCATGAGCTTCGACTACCAGAAGATTTGCGGCGTGCTCTACCGTGAAGCGCGTCTGCTCGACGATCGCCAGTGGGACGAGTGGCTGGCCTGTTATACGGAGGACGTCACCTACTGGATGCCGTCCTGGGACGACGATGACCGGATCACCGACGACCCGCAAAGCCAGATCTCGTTGATGTACTACCCGGACCGGGGTGGCCTCGAAGATCGCGTATTCCGCATCAAGACGGAGCGCAGCGGTGCCTCGACGCCGGAGCCGCGTACGGCGCACAACGTCACCAACGTGGAGGTCCTGGCCGAGCGCGGCGACGAAGTGGACGTGCGCTACAACTTCCACACGCTGAGTCACCGCTACAAGTCCACGGATCATATTTTCGGCACGATGTTCGTCACCTTGCGCGAGGCCGGCGACGACCTGCTGATTTCGAACAAGAAGATCGTGCTGAAGAACGACTATATCCGGCAGGTACTCGACGTCTATCACGTTTGATGTCGGGCGTCAGAATCAACATGGGATCAGGAGGATCCATGTCCAACTTCAATATTGCACTGAATTTCGAAGACGGCGTGACCCGTTTCATCGAATGCAAGGCGGGCGAGAAAGTACTCGATGCCGCCTTCCGCGCGAAGATCAATCTGCCGATGGATTGTTCCGACGGCGTGTGCGGCACCTGCAAGTGCCGCGCCGAAAGCGGCAGTTACGACCTCGGCGACGATTACATCGAAGACGCACTGACCGAAGACGAAAAGGACGGTGGGCTCGTTCTGACTTGCCAGATGATTCCGCAAAGCGATTGCGTGATTGCTGTGCCGGCATCGTCTTCCGTGTGCAAGACCGGGCAAAGCAAATTGGCCGCGACCGTGGCGAAGATCGAGCAGCATAACGACGCAGCCGTCGTGCTCGAACTGGAGGTGGACGCGGCCGCTCCCGTGTTCCTGCCGGGCCAGTATGTGAATATCGACGTGCCCGGCAGCGGCCAGCATCGTTCGTACTCTTTCTCGTCGGCGCCGGGCGAAGCGAAGATCAGTTTCCTGATCAAGAAGATTCCGGGCGGCGTCATGAGTACCTGGCTCGAAGTCGCGGAGCCGGGCACGAAACTGGATTTGACCGGTCCGCTCGGCAGCTTCTATTTGCGCGACGTGCAGCGGCCATTGCTGTTTCTCGCGGGCGGCACGGGCCTCGCGCCGTTCCTGTCGATGCTGGAAGTCCTGGCGCGTACGAACTCGCAGCAGAAGGTGCATCTGATTTACGGCGTGACCCGCGACCTCGATCTCGTGCTGGTCGAGGCGATCGAGGCGTATCAGACGAAGCTGCCGAATTTCAGTTTCGCCACGGTCGTCGCCGACGCGGAGTCCAGTCATCCGCGCAAGGGCTGGGTCACGCAGCATATGCCGGCCGGGTCCTTGAACGACGGCGACGTCGACGTGTACCTGTGCGGGCCGCCGCCGATGGTCGACGCAGTGCGCAAGTATTTCGACGACAACGGCGTGAAGCCCAACAGCTTCCACTACGAGAAGTTCACTCCCAACGCGGCGCCAAAGGCATGAACATGCAACGATTCACAGGCAAGGTCATGGTCGTCACCGGCGCGGCGCAAGGGATCGGCCGCGGCGTGGCGCTGCGCGCGGCGGCCGAGGGTGCCCGTGTGCTGTTCGTCGATCGCGCCGACTTCGTGGCCGAGGTGGCCGCCGAAGCAGGCCGTGCGGATACGGCGGGTTTCGTTGCGGACCTCGAAACGTACGAGGGCGCTCAGGCGTCGATGGCCTACGCCGCGCAAAAGTTCGGCGGTATCGACATCCTCATCAACGGTGTCGGCGGCGCCATTCGCATGCGTCCGTTCGCTGAGTTCGAGCCCGCGCAGATCGATGCGGAAATCCGCCGCTCGCTGATGCCGACGCTGTACACCTGTCATGCAGTACTGCCTCATCTGCTCGCGCGAGGCGGCGGAACCATCGTCAACGTATCGTCGAATGCGACGCGCGGTATCCGGCGTGTGCCGTATTCGGCGGCCAAGGGCGGGGTCAACGCGATCACGCAATCGCTGGCGATGGAGTACGCGGAGCACAACATCCGCGTCGTTGCCACGGCACCGGGCGGCACCGATGCGCCACCTCGACGCGTTCCGCGCAACGCCGCAGGAGACAGCGAACAGGAAAGGGTCTGGATGAGCGAAGCGGTGCGGCAGGTGACCGGGTCGACCTTTCTGAAGCGCTACGGCAGTATCGACGAGCAGGTTGCGCCGATCCTGTTTCTCGCGTCGGATGAAGCGGGTTATATCACGGGCACGGTGTTGCCGGTTGCAGGCGGAGATACCGGCTGACCCATGACTTGCTTGCGGCAACATTCGGATAGGGTGCAGCATTTGAGGCTGTTTGAGGAGACGTTGATGAATGATCGTAAGGCCATTGTTCCCGAAGGAATGGAAGCAGTGTACGAGAAGATTCGCTATGCACCCGCGGTCAAGGTCGGCAATACGATTTACGTGTCGGGCCAGATTGGCCGTGACAGGAATATGCAGCTCGTCGAAGGGCGCGAAGCGCAAATCGTGCAGGCATTCGACAATCTCAAGACGGTATTGGCTGCTGCCGGCGCATCGCTGCGAGATGTCGTGGACTTGACCACGTTTCATACCGATATGCGTGATCTGCCTTTGTTCATGCAGGTGCGCGATCGCTATCTCGACACCGATCCGCTTCCCGCTTGGACGGCAGTAGGGGCGCATATGCTTGGTGGCGCGCCTGGGTATATCGTCGAGATCAAGGTGGTTGCCGTGCTGCCCGAGTCGGATTTCATTCATGTACCGAACCGGGAGTCGTAGAGGTTCGCTGTTTCAGGTTGCATACGGGTATTCGGCGATATTGCTCAGTTACCCGTAATAATTTTTCCCGGTTTCAGCGGACGGAATATAGCCGGTCGCTTCCATCATCGACGCCGGTTTTCTCCAGACTCTCATTTCAGCATTGCCCGTTTCGAGGCCAGATATGGCCGCTTGCGGGCTGCTTCAAGTCCGCCCTTAGTCGAGCGCCCCATGCGCGGTTTGCCGGCTTCGACAAGCTGCGCATTCGCTTCCAACGCCGGCTCGGCATTCACATCGCACGGCTCAAACTTCCCACCGCCATTATCCGTTCCCGCTTTCCGGGCGGGACGCCCGTCGTCCGTGGCAGAGCGCGGTTATGTCCCTTGATTGAGATGCCGGCCGCGTCGCCCGTCCTGGGGTTTATCCGGACGCACAACGTATACGTTAACGAATAATATCGTGCATACTTGAAGCGAAGCATAAGACTTCTGATGGAGACGAAAATCGTGAGCCGTTCAACACGTGCACTGATTCAGCTCGACCGTGCGATGCCGAGGCGTGACGCGTTGCGGCATCTTGCGGCGTTGGCCATAAGTATCGCTAGCGGAGGACTGACCGCGAAGACGGCTTTGGCGGCGTCGCCCTATGCATCGCCGCCTTCGGATGGTCCGGGCTTTTCGATGCGCGTCGCGACCACTTATGCGGGCGCCGAGCCGTTGGCAAAGCCTTTCACGAAAGTACTGAATGAATTTCAGCGCGACTATCCGAACATCAAGCTTATTCACGAAGCGACGCCGGGATTCGATCATCAGACAAAGATCAAGCTCGATGCGCTGAGCGACCGGTTACCCGACGTGTTTACTTTCTGGCGGCTCGATCCGAGTTATGGGCTCGACCAGATCGCCGAGGCAGGACGACTGGCAGACCTGACCGCATGGAGCCAGAACGATCCCTTTTTCAAGGGTCTTTTCGACGACAGCTCGTGGGACACGGCAACGCGAAAGGGCGTCGTATACGGCATTCCCGCCCAGATGTTCTATATCTGGCTGCTCGTCAACAGAAAGATTCTCGACCGGGCGAAAGTCCCGGTTCCGACGACCTGGGACGAACTGGTCGCAGCAGGACCCAGATTGCGTGCCGCCGGAGAGATACCGTGGTCGATCAATAACGGCAACGACAGTATGGCCGCGCGGGTCTACAACTACGTCATGAGCCGCTGTCTCGGCAACGAGCGGGCGGTCAGAATACATGGCGGCCTGGAGCCGGCCGATTCACCCGATATGATCCGGGCATCGACCCTCGTGCAGCAGCTGCTTGGCGGGAACATTCCAAGCGACGGCATTACCCTGTCCAGCGATCTGGTCTATGCGAAGTACACCAACACCGAAAAAGCGGCGTTCCTGATCGATGCGTCGTTCCGTCTCTTCGAGATCGATCCGAAGATCGCGGGCGACCTTCAGGTACTGAACTTTCCGGCGATTCCCGATGGCGTACAGCACGACTTCCGGGTCGAGCGCGATCTCACTTCGCTCTGGTACGCGAGTTCGAAGCAATATGCCGATGCGGCGCGCAGACCGTACATACAGGAATTCATTCGCCGGATGACGAATCGGCAAACCGCGCGCTATTTCACCGAAACCGCCAAGGTACAGATGCCGCAGCTCGACCTCGAGGTCGATCCCGCGGCGGTAGGGCAGCTATCCGTCGAAACCCTGAAAGCGGCGCTTGCGGCTCCCGGCAACAAATGGGTGCCGAAGCTGATGAAGCCCGCGCAGCGCACGCGCTACGAACCGCTGATGTCGGAATTTATCGAAGGAAAGTACACCCCGCAGGAGTACGTGGCAAAGTTCGCGGAAATCATGCGGAGCTGATTGGGCGTCATCATACGATCCAGGAAGGAATTGAGCATGGGTTCATTGAAATTTAGATGGGAAGTAGTCCTGTATATCATTCCTGCGCTTCTTCTATATGGAATTTTCTTCGTTCTTCCATTTGCGCAGACGATCTTTTTCAGCTTCACTTCGTGGAACTTCTTCGGTCATCCCGCATTCGTCGGGCTTGCCAACTATGCGCGTCTTTTTACCGACGGCGTATACATGGCCGGGCTCTACCGTATTGGCCTATGGGCCGTGCTTGCGATCGTGTTCAAGGTTGGCATCGCGCTGGTTCTGGCGAGCCTGTTGCGCGGCAAGCTGCGAGGGCATGGGTTCTTCGAGACCGCGTTCTTCATTCCGGTGGTTATTTCGTCGGCGGCCATCAGTCTGCTGTTCACGTTGCTGTACGACAAGGACGCCGGGCTGATCAATGAAGTGCTGAGAGGAGTGGGGCTCGGCAAGCTGGCCACCAGCTGGCTTTCCAATAGTCACACTGCGTTGTTCGCCGTTATCGCCGTGCCGATCTGGCACACCATCGGCTACTTCTTCGTCATTCTCCTCGCGGCCATGCACGGCGTATCGCCGGATCTGTACGATGCGGCGAAGATCGACGGAGCCCGCGGTTTCCGCCTGTTCAGGAGCATCACGGTGCCGAGCATCATGCCCGCATTGCAGGTTTGCATCGTACTGGCGATATCGGGCGCGCTGAAGTCGTTCGACTACGTGTTCGTGATGACGCGCGGCGGACCCGGTACCGCCACGCAGGTTCCCGCGACGTGGATGTATCAGACGATTTTCGGCAGTCTGGAATTCGGTTACGGCACTGCTATCGCAACGTCGATTTTCCTGATCGGTTTGTGCGCCACGCTCGCGACCCGCAAGGTCATGGCACCTTCCAGTTACTGAGGTCAGAATGCAAGTTCGTATCAAGGCACTCATGGGACGCCCGTCCTTGAATGAATCGCCGGCGGCGCGTCGGGTCAGGGAACATTCTCCGGTTTCGTTGGTTCTGGTCTATGGCGTGCTCTGTCTGCACGCCGTGCTGACGCTGTTTCCGCTGATCTGGGTCATCGGGAATTCGTTCAGATCGAGCAACTCGATCCTGACGTCGATCTCCCTGTTGCCGCGGCACCTCGACTTCAGCAATTACGAGCGGCTATTTACCAGCACCAATATCCCTTTGAGCTTCTGGAACTCGGTGTCGATCACGGCGGTCAGCCTCGGCTTGCTTCTCGTTGTCGTGGTTCCTTTGTCGTTCGCCCTGACGCGGTTCAAGTTCAAGTTCGCGGAGTACATCCTGCTGTTCTTTACGGTGGCGGTACTTGTTCCGAATGTTTCGGTTCTGCCCATGACCTATGTGCTTTTCACGAAACTCGGGCTCATGGGGACGAAGTATGGCATTGCCCTTGTCTATGCGACCGAGCAGATTCCGGTGTCGATTTTCATCCTGACGGGTTTCATGCGTGCGATTCCCGCGGAAATCGACGAGGCGGCCACGGTCGACGGTGCGAGCGTATGGGCGCTTTTTTCAAGGGTCATTCTGCCGCTTAGCCGGAACGGCATCGCCACCATCATGATTCTCGCATTTGTTTCAATCTGGAACGATTACATGACGGCGCTTCTTCTGTTGCCCGATGCGGAGAACCGCACGCTGTCCGTTGCGCTGGCATTTGCAAAAACGGAGTACTCGGTGGACTACGGAATGATGGCGGCTTCCATCGTCTTCGCGGTTGCCCCCATGGTCGTGGGGTATCTGCTGCTCAAGAAGCAGTTGACCACGGGTATCACCGCCGGCGCTGTCAAAGGCTGAACCCGACGCATACTGGAGAGAGAGATGGGAGCAATCGCCCTAAAAAATCTGGAAAAGACGTTCGAGTCCGTGAAGGTCATTCAGAACATCGACATCGATATTGCCGATGGAGAATTCGTGGCGCTGGTCGGTCCGTCCGGCTGCGGGAAGTCGACGCTTCTGCGAATCATCGCAGGGCTCGAAGAGGCTACCTCGGGCGATGTCAGGATCAGCGGCAAATCGGTGTCCCGACTGAGCGCGCGTGATCGCAATATCGCCATGGTGTTCCAGTCGTACGCGCTTTATCCGCACATGAACGTGGCGGAGAACATGAGCTTTAACCTGAAGCTTGCAGGGGAGTCGAAGGCGCGTATCAAGGAGCGTGTCACCGAGGCGGCGCGCATGATGGATCTGACGGCGCTGCTCGAGCGGCGGCCCGCGCAACTCTCGGGTGGTCAGCGTCAGCGCGTGGCCATGGGGCGTGCCGTTGTGCGTCAGCCGGAAGCGTTTCTTTTCGACGAGCCTCTGTCCAATCTCGATGCAAAGCTTCGCGTGCAGATGCGCGCGGAAATCAAGGCCTTGCATCAGAAAATGCGGACCACGTCGATTTACGTCACACATGACCAGATCGAGGCGATGACGCTTGCCGACCGGATCGTCGTGCTGAACGGCGGCCGCATCGCTCAGCAGGGCTCTCCGATGGAGCTTTATCGACGGCCCGCGAATCGCTTCGTCGCGACTTTTATCGGGTCGCCTGCCATGAACCTTCTCGAAGCGACGGTAGAGAAGATCGCCGATGGATTCGCGGCGCGTTTCGCCGGAGGCGGAAGGGCTGTGCTTCCTGCCGCGAGTGTGAGCGAAGGGCAGGCGGTAACGGTCGGCATCCGGCCGGAGGCGTTGTCGTTGGAGCGCAGTGAGAATCGCATGGCGGCAACCGTGGAGATCATCGAGCCGACCGGTGCGCAAACGCATTTGCTGCTGAACGTCGCATCCGAACGGATCACGGCCGTCGTCGACGGTGCGCTGGATTTCACGGTCGGTCAGGCACTGCAGATCGCGATGCCTTCCAACCAGCTGCATATTTTCGACAGCCATAGCGGAGAGCGCCTCAATGCGGATTGAGGCGAGTGCGCGGGGAATACGCGAGAAATGGTTCAGGGTTAACCTTGATCTCAACGTATGCATTAACGAATACAATCTGGCATTGAAGGGTCATGGAGCAATCGATGAGTGGCGACGTTAGCGCAATCGCTTTTACGGGGCAGGACTTACAGCGCCCTGAGTGCGTTCTTGCGACCGAATCCGGTGCGCTGTTCGTGGCGGACTGGCGTGGCGGCGTCACCGAAATCCGTCCGTCGGGGCAGCAGGTCACCTATCTGGGTCACGCTGTAGACGGCGAGACATTAAAGCCGAACGGGATTGCGCTTCAGCGTGACGGCAGTTTCCTGATTGCCCATCTCGGGGCCGAGCGCGGCGGTCTGTTCAGATTGCAGCGCGACGGTAGCGTCAGTACGGTTCTTCGCACAGTCGACGGGCTTGATCTTCCGCCGACCAACTTCGTCGTCGCCGATCATCTCGGACGGCTTTGGGTCACGGTCAGTACCCGCAAGGTGCCGCGAGCGGCCGGCTATCGGCCCGATGTTGCCGATGGTTTCGTGGTGCTGATCGATGAGCGCGGAGCGCGTATCGTTGCGGACGGTTTGGGTTACACCAACGAGTGCGTGCTGGACGCGACCCATCATTATCTGTACGTCAACGAAACCTTCGGCCGAAAGCTCTCGAGATTCCGCGTTGCCGAAGATGGATCGCTTGGACAGAAGGAAGTATTCGCCGAATTTGGCGCGGGGACTTATCCCGACGGTTTGGCGCAGGACGTCGAGGGTAACTTCTGGATTACCAGTATCGTGAGCAATCGCGTGCTGCGGGTCGACCGGAACGGGCGCAGCGAAATCTACCTGGAAGATTGTGAGCCTTCGCATCTCGGCTGGGTGGAAGAAGCATTCGTCAACTCGCGTATGGATCGGCCCCACCTCGATAACGTCAGGAGCAAAGTACTTCGCAATATATCGAGCCTCGCATTCGGCGGGCACGATTTGCGGACAGGGTTTCTGGGTTGTCTGCTCGGGGACTCTCTCGCGACGATCCGCATGCCTGTCGCGGGCGTCCCTCCCGTTCATTGGAGTTTTGCATGAGTACTTCCCCAGTCGATCAGGATCAGGAAGCAGGTTCTCTTTCCGACAGTGCCTATAAGGCCATTCGTCGCCGGATTCTCGACAACGTCTGGACGCCGGGCTACAACGCGATGGAGCAGGAGATCGCGCAGGAACTCGGTATGAGCCGCACCCCCGTGCGAGAGGCGCTGATGCGTCTCCACAACGAAGGGCTCGTCGAGGTCGTCCCGCGTCGTGGCATGCGCGTTTTGCCGGTGTCGCCGGTCATGATGCGCGAGATCTATGAAATTCTGGGCTCTCTCGAAAGCACGGCGGTCGAGATGTTGACGCGGCGGCGGCCCACCGAGGAGGAGTTGAAGCCTCTCATCGATGCGACGTCGGATATGGCGAAGGCACTAGAGAAGAACGACCTCGATGCCTGGGCGCGTGCCGACGAAAAGTTTCACATGTATCTCGTGACCCTCGCCGGAAACAAGCTCCTCGCGGAAGCGGTTTTTCACTACTGGGATCGCTCGCATCGGGCGCGGCTTTTTTCGCTCAGGCTGCGCCCGTTCCCGACCGCGTCGACGCACGAACATATGGCGCTAGTCGAGAAAATTCGCCAGGGCGATGCGGAAGGGGCGGCGCGCGACAATCTGTTGCATCGCCGCCGGGCGAGCAAAGAATTGCTGGAAATTTTCGACCGCTACAAGTTCCAGCACATGTAACAGCCGAATAACGGCGGCTGTCGAACACAGAACACGGGATTAGCTCGACAGCCGCACCATTGTCATGACTGTGCCAGTCGGATCACGACGTAAGCGCATCGGTATCGTCAATACTATAAGGAGTACAAAATGGGAAAAACAGTGGTTTCCATTTCCGGAAATCAATTTCATATCAACGGCCGCCCGACATGGGAAGGCAGAAGCTGGAACGGCAACAGGATCGAAGGCTTGCTGTTCAACAGCCGCATGGCGAATGCGATTGCCGATGACGAGAACCCCACGACTCGTGGCGTGTGGGCTTATGCGGACGGACCGTGGGACCCGGATCGCAATACCGCGGAATTCTGTGCCGCGCTGGCCGACTACAAGGCGCACGGTCTCGACGCTGTATGTATCAACCTGCAGGGCGGCAGTCCTCGTGGATACTCGCCGATTCAGCCGTGGATCATTTCGGCCTTCGAGTCCGAGGGCTCGCTGAAAGAACCGTGGATGAAGCGTCTCGAGAAAGTACTTCAGGCGACCGACGAACTCGGCATGGTCGTCGTGCTGGGTCTTTTTTACGGCGCATCCACCCGTCTGTTCGCCGACGAAGCGGCTGTCGTGCGGGCTGTCGATAACACGGTCGACTGGCTCGCAAAGCACGCTGCCAATCACGTGCTGCTGGAAATCGGCAACGAGATCGACAACAAGGTGTTCCATCAGCCTGTTATCGAAGTCGCTCGCTGTCACGAACTGATCGAGAGGGCAAAGAGCCGTTCCGAAGGAAAATTCAACACACCGGCCAAACGGCTGCTCGTCAGCGCCAGCATCCTCAATCCCCATACGGTGGCGGACAACATCATCGGTGCGAGCGATTTCCTTCTGGTTCACGGCAATCACGTCACCGGTCTGGAAGGCTGGCAGCAGTCGAATCCCGATGGAATTCGCCTTCAGCTTCTGCGTACGAAGGCTTCGCCCGCTTATCGCGGCCAGCCGATTTTCTACAACGAAGACGATCACTTCGATTTCGACAAGCCCGACAACCATCTCGTCGCGGCAGTCGGAGGTTACGCCGGCTGGGGGTTCTTCGACTACCGCGGCGCGCGTGAATCGATGGCGTGCGGCTTCCAGTCGTTGCCGGTCGACTGGCGTATCGGTTCCGAACGCAAGAAGGGCTTTTTCTCGAAGCTCAAGGAAATCACGGGAGGCAAGGCATGAGCAACAGTCGGCATATCGCCATTTTGCCGGGCGACGGAATCGGTGAAGAGGTCATGGCAGCCGCGTGCCATGTCCTTGGCGAAGTGGGCAAGAAAATCGGCGTCGCGTTCGAACTGGACAGCCAGCCGGCAGGAGCCCAGCACTACCTGGCGAGCGGTGTCGCGCTCCCCGACGAAACACTCGCCGTTTGCGATCGGGCCGACGCCATTCTTTTCGGTGCAATGGGTTTGCCCCACGTTCGCGGCAAGGATGGCACCGAAGTTATTCCGCAGCTCGATCTTCGATTTCATTTCGATCTTTATGCGGGCGTGCGGCCCGTCAAAACGTTCGGCGGGCTGCCGCTGCCCCTCGCTCATCCGAGGAGCCGCGAGATAGATCTGGTTCTCGTGCGTGAAAACACCGAAGGCCTTTTCTATGCTCGCGGCCGGGGAGACGTGAAGCGGGACGAGAACGGCCAGAAAGTCGAAGTGTTCGACACGATGCGGATTACCCGCCAGGGTACGGAGCGAATCTGCGAATTCGCCTTTGCGCTGGCTGAACAACGGGCCGCGCAGAACGGCCGCGCCTCGCGCGTGACCAACGTCGACAAAGCCAATGTATTCGAGTCCATGGCGTTCTTCCGCGAAGTCTTCGAGAGCGTTGCGGCGCGACATGCCGGGGTTGCCACTGATAGCGCCTACGTCGATGCTGTCGCGTTGAATCTGGTCCTGAAGCCCTGGACGTTCGATGTTCTGGTGACCGAGAACATGTTCGGCGACATTCTGTCCGACCTCATTGCGGGACTGGTCGGCGGAATGGGAATGGCGCCGTCGGCGGACATCGGCGACAAACACGGCCTGTTCCAGCCGGCTCACGGCACCGCACCCGACATCGCCGGGCAGGGGAAGGCGAACCCCACCGCCATGATTCTTTCCGCAGCCATGATGCTGCAGTGGCTCGCAGTCCGCCAGGGCGATCAACGTCTTGCCGATGGCGCGGCGCTTATCGAGGCCGCGGTAGAAAAGACTTTCTCGGGCGGAAAGATTCTGCCGTTTGAATTCGGTGGCTCGCACGGTACGAAAGCGATCACGGATGAAGTCGTTTCATTCCTCACCGCGTAACGCCAGGTCCGACATGTCAGTCTCCAAACCGTCCTGGCGCGTCGCCGTTATCGGCGCAGGCTATTTCAGCCAGTTTCATCTCGCTGGATGGACCGCACTCCCGAATGTTGAAGTCGTCGGCATTTGCGACATGGACACAGCAAAGGCCGAAGCGATGGCTGCGCGATATAACGTGGCGCAGACCTTCGGGAGCATTGATGAACTGCTGGACAAAGCGCGCCCCGATCTCGTCGACATCGTGACGGCGCCCACGAGTCACGCGGCGATACTCGATGCGACGCTGGAGCGCCGACTGGCGACGATCTGCCAGAAGCCGTTCTGCACCGACTTCTGGCAGGCGGAGCACATGGCCGAGCGGGCTCAGGGCGCCGGTGTACCTGTCGTCGTGCACGAGAATTTCCGGTTCATGCCGTGGTTCCGCGAAGTAAAGCGTCTTCTGGATCAAGGCATGTTGGGCCAGCCCTACAGCGTGAATTTCCGCCTGCGTCCCGGGGATGGGCAAGGATCGACGGCCTACATGGCGCGGCAACCGTACTTTCAGCAGATGCCCCGGTTCATGGTCAAGGAAACGGCCGTGCATTTCATCGATACGTTCCGCTTCCTGTTCGGTGAAGTCTCCGGTGTGTACGCCAGATTGAGGCGTCTGAATCCGGTTATCAAGGGGGAAGATGCCGCGATCATCTGTCTGGAGTTTCCGGACAACACGATCGGACAGTTCGACGGCAACCGTTTGGTGGATCATGTCTGCGAAAACCCTCGGCGAACCATGGGGGAAATGTGGCTGGAGGGTTCCGCGGGAGTGCTTCGGTTGGACGGCTACGCGAGGTTATGGTTCAAGCCGCATGGTCAGGCCGAGGTCGAGCACGTCTATGATCGAGGCTCGGAGGTCGAATTTGGTGGAGGGGCATGCGGCCGTCTGCAGGCACATGTCATCGATGCACTTGAGAAGGGGCATCGACCTGAAAATACCGCATCGGACTACCTTGCCAATCTTCTGGTCCAGGAGGCGGTGTACCACTCGCATCTAAATGGCTGTCGCGTCGACATGGCGACGTTCCGGCCGAGCCGGGATTTGGCGTCCACCTCTCTTTTCGGGTAATGAGCGATGTATGTGATTACAGTTTCACTGAGTGTGAAGGAGATGCATCACACGGAGTTTTTGCGCGAAATGCTGCTCAACGCGCGGCAATCGCGTGATCTCGAACCGGGTTGCCGCCGGTTCGATGTAGCTGCTTCGGTCGACGACACATGCTCGGTTTTCCTTTACGAGCTCTATGAAAGCGAAGCCGATTTCGAAGCGCATCTTCGCATGGAACACTATCACCGGTTCGACGAAGCAACGAGGGACTGGATTACCTCGAAGGTCGTCAACAGGTTCCATCTTTGCGATTGATGGCCGGTCCGGCCTGATTTCGCCGTAGAAGTTCCACGCAACTGATATTGACCTGGGTTCTGCGCCTGCCAGGCAATCGCATGTCTATTGAATAGGATTGCTACTCGTAATAAGTATTTTGGAGTCTTGATTTTTAATGAATCAGGATATTTTTCTGTCTGTGAACCAGCTGAAATAGCGGAAACGCAAAGCAAATGAAAAAAAGACAATATTGGAGACTTCTTCCTCTCGTCATCGCAATCTCGTCGGGCGGTGCTTTCGCGCAGAGCAGCGTCACGCTCTACGGCATTGCGGACGCGGGGCTGACCTATGTTTCGAACTCGAAAGGATCAACGCTGTATTCGCTGACGAGCGGGAACTATGGTGCAGGACGATGGGGGTTCCGTGGCGTCGAGGATCTCGGTGGCGGACTGAAGACCCTGTTCACACTCGAATCGGGGTATAGCCTCGTGAACGGCACCATGGGGCAGAACGGGACATTGTTCGGTCGGCAGGCATTCGTGGGTATCGACTCGAATTACGGAACTGTTCTGTTCGGACGTCAGTATTCCAGTGCGTCGATTGCTGTTGGGCCGATCGAGTCGGGGCAGGACTGGGCGGCACCTGGGGCGCAATACGGCGCCCATCCGGGCGACGTCGACAATCTCGACAACAATAGCCGTATCAACAACGCCATCAAGTTTCTGAGCAGGAACTACAACGGCTTCAGCTTCGGCGGTGTCTATAGTCCCGGCGGCGTGGCGGGCGATTTCTCCCGCAACCAGATCTGGGACCTGAGCGCGTCGTATACGAACGCGTCGTTGCGAGTGGCGGTCGGTTATCTGTATGTCAACGATCCGAACTATTCGCTATGGGGAAACAAGGCGAACGACAGTAAAACCGGAAACAATATCTCGAGCCCGATTTTTAGCGGCTATGCATCCGCCGCGTCCCAGCGGATATTGTCCGCGGGGGCCAGTTATACGATCGGTTCCGCGACGCTTGGCGCCGTGTATAGCAATACCCAGTTTCGCGATCTCGGCAGCGTGAGTGTGGCCGGTTTGAACACCGCCGCAAGCGGCTACCACGGCAATGCCATATTCAATATCGGCGAAGTGAACTTCAAGTACCAGGTGACACCGGCTCTGCTGCTCGGCGTCTCCTATGCCTATACGCATAACAGCGGCGCGAGCGGTTTGGGCAGTGCGCGTTATCAGCAGGAAAACGTCGGTGCCGTGTACAGCCTTTCGAAGCGTACGTCGCTCTACGCGATACTCGTTCACCAGAACGCGAGCGGAACGGATTCCACGGGCGGTCGTGCGGTAGCCGCTATCCAGGGGACGACCCAGTCGTCCACGGGTTCGCAGACGCTTGTGACGATGGGGCTTACGCAGCGCTTCTGAGAGGTGCGGACAGGCACGAATCGGCGCCGTTGAGCCGGCGCCGGCTTTGCGAGAACGGCAACCTATTCCCTTTATTCAATAGAGATCAACGATGGCAACTGAAAGTCGACCGGGACCGCTGCTTGGCTGTATTGCCGATGATTTCACCGGCGCGACGGACCTTGCGAACATGCTCGTGCGCGGCGGCATGCGCACGGTGCAGACGATCGGTGTGCCTGCCGCCGGCATGCACATTGAAGCAGACGCGCTGGTCGTGGCGCTCAAGTCACGCACGGTATCCGCCGGCGACGCGCTCGCGCAGTCGCTCGCTGCGCTCGAATGGCTGCGGGCGCAAGGATGCGGCCAGTTCTTCTTCAAGTATTGCTCCACGTTCGATTCGACGGATGCGGGCAACATCGGTCCCGTTGCCGAAGCGCTGCTCGATGCGTTGTCTGTGCATGGAGAAGCGCCGTTTGCCATTGCGTGTCCCGCGTTTCCGGAGAATGGCCGCACGATTTATCGCGGACATCTGTTCGTTGGCGACGTGCTGCTGAACGAGTCCGGCATGGAGAACCATCCGCTCACGCCCATGACCGACGCGAATCTCGTGCGCGTGTTGCAGGCGCAGGCGAAGCACAAGGTCGGGCTCGTGCGTTACGACGCGGTGGCGAAAGGTGCCGACGCGGTGCGCGCGGCAATCGCGGCGCTCAAACGCGACGGCGTACGCATGGCGATTGCCGATGCGGTATCGGACGCCGATCTCCATACGCTCGGCGAAGCCTGCGCGGACCTGCCGCTGATTACGGGTGGCTCGGGTGTTGCTCTCGGCCTGCCCGCGAATTTCCGCCGCGCGGGTTTGCTCGAAGCCGCAGGGGACGCAGCCGCATTGCCGCTTATCGAGGGCGCTGCCGTTGTTCTGGCGGGCAGCGCATCGAAGGCGACGAACGCACAGGTTGTCGCGTGGCGCGAGTCACGGCCCGCATTCCGTATTGATCCGATGGCCGTCGCGCGCGGGGAGTCCGTCGTCGATAAGGCGCTGGCGTTTGCACGCGAGCATATGCACGCGGCCCAGCCTCAGCCTGTGTTGATCTACGCAACGGCTTCTCCCGACGAAGTGAAGGCAACACAAGGCGCGTTGGGCGTGACGGAAGCGGGGCATCTGGTCGAACGTACGCTCGCTGCGATTGCCCGCGGGTTGCATGACATCGGCGTGCGCCGGTTCGTCGTTGCGGGCGGCGAGACGTCTGGTGCCGTGGTGCAGGCGCTCGGTGTGCAGATGCTGCGTATCGGCAGGCAGATCGATCCGGGCGTGCCCGCGACCGCGACGGTCGGTGCCGATCCGCTTGCCCTCGCACTCAAGTCGGGGAATTTCGGCAGCGTCGACTTTTTTGCGAAGGCGTTGCGTTATCTGGCTGGAGACGCTTCATGAATGCGGCAATGGTATTGGCCGCATTGGCGTGACCAGCAACCTTCTTCTGCCAATACCACGGGTATCATCACCCGTCAGCCTGACGAAAGAGCTTTTTCCGATGTCCCGAGAGGAGAGAGTTTCTTGATGGCACGCCCACGCCGCTTCGACAACACCACCCAGTCCAACCCCATGGACAAAGCGCCACAGGTAACGGCAACTCATCGATAAAAATTTTATGCTTTGAAGAAGGCAAAGCGTACTTTCTTTAATCGCCCATTGCGACGAACATGGGCGACGAACATCAATCCTCTCGTCGCCCGCGCGTCGCTTCCTTCCCGATTGCCCCGACCATGATCTCCACTTCGAACAAGACCGTCGCCGGTCCCGTGATCCGGCTCCATCCGGACGACAACGTCGTCATCGCGCGAGTCGACATCGCAATCGGCACGCCGCTGCCGATCGACGGCATTGCCTGTCGCAGTCAGGTGCCGGCCGGCCACAAGATCGCCGCGCGCGCGATTCGCGAAGGCGAGCCGATCCGTAAGTACAACGTGGTAATCGGCTTCGCCGCGGGCGACATTGCGGCAGGCACGATGGTGCACAGCCACAACCTGACGTTCCGCGAATTCGACCGCGACTACGCATTCGGCGCCGATTACCGGCCTGTCGAACTGCTGCCCGAGTCCGGGCGAGCGACCTTCGAGGGCATCGTGCGCGAGAACGGCGAGGTCGGCACGCGCAACTACGTCGGCATTCTCGCGACCGTCAACTGCTCGGCGACGGTC
Organism: Paraburkholderia sp. Cy-641; assembly: GCF_011752945.1. Lineage (NCBI taxonomy): Bacteria > Pseudomonadati > Pseudomonadota > Betaproteobacteria > Burkholderiales > Burkholderiaceae > Paraburkholderia > Paraburkholderia sp. Cy-641. The sequence continues at coordinate 24,740 of NZ_VWWM01000035.1, read as the reverse complement.
GCGCATCGCATCGCCGCGCATTTCACGCCCGAGCGGCTTGCCGCCTGGCCGAACGTCGACGGCGTGGTCGCATTCACGCATGGCATCGGCTGCGGGATGGAGATGAGCGGCGAACCGATGGCGCTGCTGCGCCGGACCATGGCGGGCTACGCGCGCCACGCGAATCTCGCGGCAGCGGTAATCGTCGGGCTCGGCTGCGAGCGTAACCAGTTGGGCGGCCTGCTCGAACAGGAAGGGCTGCAGCCTGGCTCACGGCTGCATACCTTCGTGATGCAGGAAAGCGGCGGCACGCGGCGCACGATCGAGGCCGGCATCGCCGCCGTCGAAGCGCTCCTGCCGGCTGCCAACGACGTGGTGCGAGAGACCGTGCCGGCGAGCCATCTGCGGATCGGCTTGCAATGCGGCGGCTCCGACGGTTTCTCGTCGATCACCGCGAACCCGGCACTCGGCGCCGCCGTCGATCTGCTGGTCCGTCACGGCGGCACCGCGATTCTTTCCGAAACGCCGGAAATCTACGGCGTCGAACACACGCTGACGCGGCGTGCCGTGAGCCGCGAGGTCGGAGAGAAACTGATCGAGCGCGTTCGCTGGTGGAAGGACGAATATTCGGTCGGGCGCGACGTGCAGATCAACGGCAAGGTCAGCCCCGGCAATCAGGTCGGCGGACTCGCGAATATCTTCGAGAAGTCGATCGGTTCGTCGATGAAGGGCGGCACGGGGCCGCTGATGGACGTTTATCGTTACGCGGAGCGTGTGACGGCGCGCGGTCTCGTGTTTATGGATACGCCCGGCTTCGATCCGGTGTCCGCGACCGGGCAGATCGCTGGCGGCGCGAACCTGATCGCGTTCACGACCGGGCGCGGCTCGATGTTCGGCGCGAAGCCCGTGCCGTCGCTCAAGCTCGCGACCAACACGCCGATGTATCGCCGCTTGACGGAAGACATGGACCTCAATTGCGGCGGCATTCTGGACGGCACCGCGACGATCGAAAGCACTGCGCGCGAGATCTTCGAGGCGCTGCTCGCGACCGCGTCAGGCCAGCGTACCCGCAGCGAAGAACTCGGGCTTGGCGACCACGAGTTCGTGCCCTGGCAGATCGGCATCATGAGCTGACGGAAGCGATGGCGTGGTTGCGGCGGAGTGGGTGAAACCGGCAGCATGGCGAAGGAAGGCGCAACATAGGCCGACGGTTTGGATCACGCGCGCCGCGAGCGCGAATCAGCGCGGCGAATGACGCACGGCGTGCCGTCAGACCGGCGTCAGCGCCTTGCCTGTCGAGAAGAACGACGCCAGATTGTCGATCGTGAGTTGCGCCATCGCCATGCGCGTTTCGTGTGTCGCACTTCCCATATGCGGACTCAATACCACGTTCTCGAATCGGAGTAGGGCCGATTCAGGCGCGGGCTCGTGCTCGAAGACATCGAGCGCCGCGCCCGCGAGGGTGCCGTTTTCAAGCGCGAGCACGAGCGCCCGCTCGTCGACGACCGACCCGCGCGCGATATTCACGAGCATGCCCGCCGGACCGAGCGCAGCGAGCACGGCCGCGTCGATCAGATGACGCGTGGCATCGCCGCCCGGGCAGCTCACGATCAGCAGGTCCGACCAGCGAGCGAGTTCCGCCGGCTGCGCGAACCATTGAAACGGCAGAGCCTGTTGCGTGCGGCCGAAGTAGGCCAGTTCGACATCGAAGCTGGCGAGCCGCCGCGCGATTTCCCGGCCGATGCGGCCCATGCCCACGATGCCTACCCGCTTGCCGGCGAGGCTCGATCCCAGCGGAAAGGCGCCTTGTCGCCAGGCACCCGAGCGCACGAAGCGATCGGCGTGCGGCAGTTTCCTCAGCAAGGCGAGCATGAGGCCGATCGTCAGCTCGGCAACCGCGGCGTTGAGCAGGTCGGGCGTGTTGGTGACCGCAATGCCGCGCTCGCGCGCGAACGCGAGCGGAATCCGGTCGAAGCCCACGCCGTTTGTCGCGATGATCCGAAGCGATGGCAGGCGTGCGAGGAGTGCCGTGTCGATGTCGTAGTTCGAGCGCGTGACGATCGCGCCGATCCGTTGCCGCAACGCATCGTCGGCGGCGATATCGGCGAGCGTGAACAGGTCGAGGCGTTCTTTCAGCAACGCATAGGCTACCGAAGGAAATTCGCCGATTTGCAGTACGGGCGGCAGGGTGTGGTTCGGGTCGTGCATCGGGTTTTTTATCATGGGTTACTTGTTGACGAGTCGTGCCGGGACGAAGACGAGAATCAGCAGCGCCGAGAGCGCGAGCGAAGCCGCCACGACGAACAGTCCCGAAGAAAGCGAATGCGTGAGCGTCTTCAGCCAGCCGATCACGGCCGGGCTGATAAAGCCTGCGAGATTGCCGGTACAGTTGATGAGCGCGATACCGGCGGCTGCGCCGGTGCCGCCGAGAAACGCGGTCGGCAGCGCCCAGAACATCGGCAAGGCGGTAATGACGCCCGCGGTCGCGAGCGTGAGCCCCAGCACGGAGATGACCGGCGACGCACCGGACAGCGCGCACAGCACGAAGCCGGCTCCGGCAACCAGCGCGGGCATCGCGACGTGCCAGCGGCGCTCGCGCGTATGGTCGGCGTGCCTGCCGGCCGCGATCATCGCGACGAGCGCGACGGAATACGGAATCATCGTGAGCAGGCCGATGACGAACGTGTCCTCGATGCCGGTCGAGCGCAGAATGCTCGGTTGCCAGAAACCGATCGCATACGAGCCCATCACGATGCCGAACAGAATCAGGCACATCAGATAGACGCGTGCGGATTTGAACACGGCGCGCACCGAGCCGTGCGTGTGCGTCGTGGCGTCGGCGGCGATCTCGTCGAGAATGACCTGCTTCTCGGGCGCGGAGAGCCAGGTGGCGTCGGCGATGCGGTCGTCGAGATGGCGTAGAACCACGAAGCCGAGCAGCAGCGACGGCAGCGCTTCGATGATGAAGAGCCATTGCCAGCCCGCGAGGCCCCCCACGCCCTGCAACGAATGCATGATCCAGCCCGACGCGGGGCCGCCGACGAGTCCCGAGACGGGATTGCCCGCCATCAGTAACGCGACCATCCGGCCGCGCCGGTGCGAGGGGAACCAGTAAGTCAGATACAGCACCATGCCCGGGAAAAAGCCCGCTTCCGCGATGCCGAGCAGAAAGCGCACCGCGTAGAACTCCAGCGGCGTCGTGACCCATGCGGTCGCCATCGAGAGGATGGCCCACGTAATCATGATGCGCGCGATCCAGCGCCGCGCGCCGATGCGATGCAGCAGCAGATTGCTTGGCACCTCGAAGAAAAAGTAGCCGACGAAGAAGAGGCCCGCGCCGAGGCCGTAGATCGCTTCGCTCAGATGCAGCGCGTTGAGCATTTGCAGCTTCGCAAAGCCGACGTTGACGCGATCCAGATACGCGACCACGTAGCCGACGAACAGCAAGGGCATGAAGCGCAGCGCGACACGACGGAAGATCGAATCGGCGTCGTCCGTGCCTATCGAAGCGGGCAATGAGGTGCTGTAGTCCAAGGTTGTCTCCTGATGATGCGGGGCGTGCTGTCGGTTTTGTGTGCTCGCGCGCCCGCCTGTTTGCAGTGTCGGTGCACGTAGTGCGTTCGGCCGGCTCAGTGCAGTGCGCCGGCGTGCAACGCAAGTTGCTCCGCGTGCGGCAGGCGAAAGCCGAGGGCCGTCAAGGCGCTTTCGAGTCGTGCGCGCTGCGTGGTATCGAGTTCGACCAGCGGCGCGCGCAGCGCCGCCCAGCCTGCGTCGCCCGATTGCCACGCGATGGCCGCCTTCATCGCGGCAATCATCGGGAAGCGCTGGAACACGGCGCGGGTTTCGTCGAGGCGGCGCTGTTGCGCGGGGGCGTCGACCGCGCGCCAGTCGCGAGCCAGTTGCGCGATGGCGGCCGCATTCACGTTGCCGGTCGCGGTAATGCAGCCGGCGCCGCCTGCTTCGAGCGTGCGCAGCAGGAACGTCTCGCTGCCCGCGAATACTTCGAAGCCGGCGGCCGCGAATTCGGCGATCAGCGCCGACGTGTTGCTCCAGTCGCCCGAACTGTCCTTGATGCCGGCGATCGTCCCAGGATACGCTTTCAGCAGCCGCTCGACGAGCGAAAGACTGAGGCCGACCTGCGCAACCGGTGGGATGTGATAGAGGTAGACCTTCAGACGCGTATCGCCGACGGCATCGATAACACGCGAGTACGCACGGAACAGTCCTTCGTCGCTGACGTTCTTGTAGTAGAACGGCGGCAGCATCAGCACGCCCGCGCAGCCGCTCGCCACGGCATGCCGCGTGAGTTCGATCGTATCGGGCAGCGCGCAGGCGCCGGTCCCCGGCATCATGCGCGTGGCGGGCAAGCCTGCTGCGAGCAGCGCGTCGAGCAGGCCGCGTTTTTCTCCGACCGATAGCGAGTTGGCTTCGGAGTTGGTGCCGAACACCGCGAGGTCCACGTCATGGCTCAGCAGTGCGCGGCAATGGCGTATGAAGCGTTCCGCGCTTGGCGCGCCGCTTTCGTCGAACGGTGTGACGACCGGTGAAAGCACGTGTTGAAAGTGGCTGGACGAGGTCATGAAAAGCGTCTCCGTGAGTGGCGATGAGATCGGACCAGTATCGCCGTGGGTCGACGCTCGAAGTACACGGGTGCGCTTGTTTCAAACAAAAGAAATTTTGATGTTTCGCGGACGCTTCGGACCGCGGCCGGAATAGGGCGGGGTGCTTGATCCGGAATGCATGGCATGCCGAAGCATCAACGAAAAAAAGGCCGCGCAAGGCGGCCTGCGAATGGGAACGACCCGTGTGCCCTAGCTTCGCGGCGTCACGCCACGCGTTTCGGTCGCGCGCAGAAAATCGAAATCGACGCCCTTGTCGGCCTGCGTCACCGTGTCGAAGAAGAGCTTGCGGTAGCCGCGCTCCGCGGTCGGTATCGATACGGGATGATTCGCGGCGCGCGCCGCCAGTTCCTCGTCGCTGATAAGCAGGCTGATCTCGCGCCGCGACACGCTGAGGCGGATGCGATCGCCGGTGCGGACATGAGCCAGCGGGCCGCCCACGGCGGACTCGGGCGTCACGTGCAGCACGATGGTGCCGAACGCCGTGCCGCTCATGCGGCCGTCGGAAATCCGCACCATGTCCTTCACGCCCGCGGTCGCGAGCTTGCGAGGAATCGGAATATAGCCTGCTTCCGGCATGCCCGGCGCGCCCTTCGGGCCGATGTTCTTGAGCACGAGAATGTCGTCGGCGCATACGTCGAGATCGTCGGAATCGATGCGCGCGGCGAGGTCGGCGCCATTCTCGAACACGACCGCGCGGCCTTCGTGTTCCATGAGGCCGGCATCGGCGGCCGACTGCTTGATGATCGCGCCGCCCGGCGCGAGATTGCCTTCCAGCACCGCGATGCCGCCTTGCGGATAGATCGGCCGGTCGAACGGACGCACGACGTCCTGCTCGAAGGCCGGCCCCGCGGCGTCGATTTCCTCGCCGAGCGTGCGGCCCGTGACCGTCAGCGCGTTCAGGTTCAGCAGCGGCCTGAGTTCGCGCAACAGCGTCGCCATGCCGCCGGCCTTGTGGAAGTCTTCCATGTAATGCGAGCCGGACGGTTTCAGGTCGACCAGAACCGGCGTCTCGCGGCCCATCCGGTCGAGCGCTTTCAGATCGACGTCGTAGCCCATGCGTCCGGCGATTGCCGTCAGATGGACGATGCCGTTGGTCGAACCGCCGATTGCGAGCAGCACGCGCAGCGCGTTCTCGAATGCGTCGGCGGTGAGAATCTTCTCGATCGAAAGGCCATCGCGTGCCATCTGTACGGCCTGCGTGCCCGTCATCTCCGCGATGCGCATCCGGTCCGACGTCACCGCGGGCGGCGCTGCGCCGCCCGGCACCGTCATGCCGAGTGCTTCCGCCACGCAGGCCATCGTGCTCGCGGTGCCCATCACGGAGCAGGTGCCGACGCTCGCGACGAGCTGATTGTTGACCGCCGCGATTTCCGCCTCGTCGATCTCTTCCGCGCGAAAGCGGCCCCAGTAGCGGCGGCAGTCGGTGCAGGCGCCGACGCGCTCGCCGCGATGCGCACCCGTCAGCATCGCGCCGGTGACGAGCTGAATTGCCGGAATGCGCGCCGATGCCGCGCCCATCAGCTGCGCGGGCACGGTCTTGTCGCAGCCGCCGATCAGCACGACGGCGTCCATCGGTTGCGCGCGGATCATCTCCTCGGTGTCCATCGACATCAGATTGCGCAAGTACATGCTGGTCGGCTGCGAGAACGACTCGGCGATGGAGATGGTCGGGAAGTCCATCGGCAGTCCGCCCGCGAGCATCACGCCGCGCCTGACGGCCTCGATCAGTTGCGGCGCGTTGCCGTGACACGGGTTGTAGGCGCTGCCCGTATTGACGATGCCGATCACGGGCCGGTCGAGCGCGCTGTCGGTATAGCCCGCGCCCTTGATGAACGCCTTGCGCAGAAACAGCGAAAAGCCGTTGTCGCCGTAGCTCGTGAGCGATTTGCGCAGGCCGCCGGGTTGCGCGGGCGCGTCGTCGGGCTGCTTCTTGAATGTGTCGGTCATGATTGCGCTACCGTCTCGTGAAAGGATGAGGGGATACCGGTGATTATCGCCAGTGCCGGGCAGGGCGAGGTCGAACTGACGCTTGCTTCAAACGATAAAGATTCTGAGGTCCCGACGTTGCTGACCATGATCGGCCCATAATGATTTGCCCGCAACGTGTTGCCGGCGATGACCGGCTCGCGATCAAATGTTGCTCACCGATTCCGCCGCGGCGAGAAACGCCTGAACGAGGCGCAGCCGCGCCGACGAGCGCCCCCATAGCAGCCCCACGAGACGTCTCGGCGAGGCATGGGGCAACGCCCATTTCTTCAGCGACAGCCCGGCGAGTTCGCACGATGACCAGTCCGGCACGAGCGATACGCCGAGCCCCCGGTCGACGAGCGTGGCGATCGCGCCTAGCCCGTCGAGTTCGCACCGCTGCGACGGCCTGATGCCGTGCTGGCGCAGATAGGTGTCGGCGAGTTGTCCGCCGACCACATTGCGGTCGTAGCGCAGGAACGGTTCGGTTTGCAGGGTCGTGTGCACATCGGCGACGTGCATCGAAGCGGGCGTGAGCAGGATCAGCGGCTCGCTTCTGAACGTGTGCCAGTCGCAGCTTTTCGGCAGATTGAAAAGCGGTTGCGCGATCACTGCGGCATCGAGATCGCCGCTCGTGACCTTGCGATAGAGATCGAGCGAGGTGCCCGGCTCCAGATAGAAGTCCAGGCGCGCATAACGGTTCAGCAGCAGCGCGAGCGCATCGGGGATGAGACTCGCCATCATCGTCGCCATGCCGCCCAGACGCAGTTGGCCGCCGGGTTCGTCGGCGTCCTCGATGTCCGAGCGCAGATCGCGGATGTCGTGCAGCACCGAGCGCGCCCGCGCCAGAATGCGCTCGCCGGCTTCCGTCGCGCCGACGGTGCGGCCCGAGCGGCGCACGAGCGTCGCGCCCAGTTCGGTTTCGAGCATCTTCACCCGCTGGGCGACCGCGGCCGGTGTCAGATCGAGCCGGCGCGCGGCCTCTGCAATCGAGCCGAGTTCCACGACGAACACGAAGCTTTGCAGGTAGCGGGAATCCATCGATAGAAGTGGCCGGGTTCGAAGAGGCTAAAGAATACTTCCTCGGCGGTGCGGATGTCTTCAGGACTTCAAGCGCGGCTTCGCGCCGTCACGACATCGGCAGTTGCGCCAGGCGTGTCGCCGGCACGTGCCCGGAATCGCGTTGCCTCGCGGCGTCACGATTTCGGGCACACGGCTTCAGGACACGGTGCTCCACCGGCCGTACTTCGCCACTTCCTTTTCATCGAAGCCGAAGCCGAGCCCCGGGGTCTGGTGCAGCACCACGCGGCCTTCCTTATGTTCGAGCTGCCGATCGATAAGCCGGCGGAAATTCAGTACCTGGTCGTCCCAGAAGAACTCGACGTAGCGCGCGTTGGGCGTGGCGGCGACGAGCGGGGCATGCACGTCGTGGAACCAGTGCGGGCACACCTGCACGCCATAACCGGCCGACATCGCGGCAATCCGCTTCCACTCGGTGATCCCCCCGCAGACCGCTGCATCGGTTTGCAGGATCGCCGCGCCGCCCATATCGAGTAGCTGCTTGTGATACCAGCGGCCGTAGCCGATCTCGGCGGTGGCGACCGGGATGCGCGTGAGCTTCGCGAGGCGCGCGTGGCTCTCGATGTCGTCGGGGCTGAACGGCTCTTCGATGAAGTAGGGCTGGTACTGCTCGATGCGGCTCAAATACTGCATGGCCTGCACCGTATCGATCCAGCCGTTGTTGCAGTCGAGCATCAGTTCCACATCGGGGCCGATCGCCTCGCGCGCGGCCTTCACGCGGGACTCCTCGCCGCTCGGCGACCAGCGGCCCGTTTTCATCTTGACGGCCTTGAAGCCTCGCGCCACGTAGCCGGCCATTTCCTCGCCGACCATTTCCGCCGTCTTGCCCTCGACGTAGTAGCCGCCGCTCGCATAGGCCGCCACGGTTTCCGTTTCCACGGCGCCGAGGTATTTGTGCAGCGGCAGGCCGGCGCTTTTCGCGTTGATGTCCCACAGCGCGATGTCGATGGCGCTCAGCGCGCGCATCACGGTGCCCATGCGTCCCTGAAGCAGGGACTCCTGATACATGTCTTTCCACAGACCCTCGACGGCCAGCGAGTCGCGGCCGATCACGACGGGCGCGAGCAACTGCTCCACGGCCACCCGGAAGATTTCGCCGGCGGCGCTGCCCACGTAGCAGAAGCCGACCCCTTCGATGCCGTCCACGGTGCGGACCTTGACGAGGCCGTAGTGCCGGTCGGTCACCGTGCGATTGGAAAACGACGTCACCTTGTCGAGCGGGACACGGGCTGCGCAGACTTCGATGGATTGGATGATGGGCACGGCATGTCTCCTTCAGATACGGATTGATCGGGCAATGGAGATACTGTGCGCTCAATCGGACATCTGAAAAAGTGGATTCCAGCCTCTTCAGAAGCTGTAAAATACGTTTTTATGGATACCCGCTTTCTTCAGAGTTTCGTCGCGGTCGTCGAATCCGGTTCTATCGCCGAAGCGGCGCGCCGTCTCGACGTCGCCACGACCACGGTGGCCCAGCAGATCCGCGCGCTGGAAGACGATATTGGTGCGAAGTTGCTGACGCGCGCGGGGCGGACGGTCAAACCCACGGTGGTCGGCGCCCGCATTCTCGAGCGCTCGCGCGATCTGCTGCGGGACGTGCGCGACCTGCGCTCCGCCGCCTCCGATACGGGCCTGCCGGCGGGGCCGCTGCGCCTCGGCGCGACACCTTCGGCGCTGATGGGATTGTTGCCGCCGTTTCTGCGGCGCTGGATGCAGGCGCATCCACAGATCCCGATCTATATCGAGCCCGGCACCTCGGCCGTGCTGCTGGACCGGGTTATGTCGGGGGAGCTCGACGCGGCGATCGTCGTGCATCCCGCATTCGAGTTGCCGAAGACTTGCGCATGGCGGCTGTTGCGCGAAGAGCCGCTGATACTCCTGACCCAGGCGCGTTTGCAGGTGAAGGATGCGCTGGCGACCGCGGCTCACGAGCCGTTCATCCGTTATGACCGCAGAGTCGTGGCCGGAAAAATGGCCGATGAATATCTACGCAAACACGGCGTGCGTCCCAAGGTGCAGTTCGAACTCGACGGTATCGAGCACATTGCCCGGCTGGTGGCAGAGGGCTTTGGCGTTTCCGTGCTGCCGGACTGGCCCATTATCGGCCCGGCCGACCCGCAACTGCGGCGTTGGAAGTTGCCGGAACCGTCTCCCGTACGTCGCGTGGGAATGGTATGGCTGCGCACGTCGGTGCGCTCGCCGCTCGTGGAAGCGTTCGTTCAGATTGCCTGCAGCGAGTCGCCAAAGGCACGGAAACAGAAATGAGCGCAGGGCGCCGGGGCGCGCGTCAATCCGCGAAGCCGTAAAGCACGGCCGGGTTGTCCACCAGAATCCGATCGCGCACCGCGCGCGTCGGGGTCCACGTGTCGAGCAGATCGAGCAGCGCGGCGTCCTCGGGCATGCCGTCGACCAGGCCCGGATGCGGCCAGTCGGTTCCCCAGACGCAACGCTCGGGCGCGGCGGCCACGAGCGCGCGTGCCAGCGCAAGGACGTCGTCGTAGGGGTAGGTTGTCGTCGAGGCACGGTAGCCGCACAGCTTGACCCAAGTCTTGCCGTTCGACAGCAGGCGCAGCAATGCTTCGGTTTCCTGTCGATAGGTCGGCGAGCTGGCGCGAATCTGCCCCATGTGATCGATGACGGCCGGTGTCGGCAGCCCGGCGATCAGCGGCGCAAGCGCCGGGAGCTGGGGACCGTCGACGTAAAACTGCAGATGCCAGCCGAACGCGGCGACCCGGTGTGCGATTGTGTTTATCCGGTCGGGCGTCAAGCCGCCGGCATTGACCAGGTTGAAGCGAACCCCGCGCACGCCGGCCCGATGCAGGCGCTCGAGCGCCTCATCGGAAACATCGTCGCCTAATACGACAACCGCGCGGCCCCGTTCGACGCCCACTACCTGCAAGGCATCCAGCGTGCACCGGTTGTCCGTGCCATACACGCTGGGCTGCACGATGACCATGCGTTCCAGCCCGAGTACCGCGGCCATGTCTCGCCATGCGTGCAGGGAGGCCGCCGGAGGCGTGTAGTCGCGCGGCGTCGTGAACGGATACCTAAGCGGATACGCGAGCGGATCGCCGAACACGTGAAAATGGCAATCGCACGAAAAGCGGGGTGCCGGGTTCCGAGGTGGTCTAACAGAAGGCAACGCGGGCAAACAGGCGAGGGTCATGAGCGTCTCGTGAGTCTTGCCGCTGTTTTGCTGGCAGCGGCGGACCCGGATGGTGTGGCTGGTGTATCGATAGAGGGATGCGTCGGCTCGACGGTCATGCAGGTCATGTGCCGTCGGCAGAAGATCGTTTCAGGCACGCGGCGCTACATGCTTGCGCGACTCGGCGGAGAGATCGTGCTCGCCGGGCGGCACGCTGTCGCGCAGGCCGAGCCCCTTGGTCTCCGGCAGCACGCAAAGCGCGAGGAACATGCAGCCGTAGGCGATGAATCCGAAGAGGGCAATCGATTTTCCGAGCGGCATCTGCGATGCCAGCATGCCGATCAGCAACGGAAACAGCGCACCGATGCCGCGTCCCACGTTATAGCAGAAGCCCTGGCCGGACCCGCGCATGGCGGTCGGATAGATTTCGCTGAGATAGGGGCCGAGCGGCGCGAACACCATGTACGTGAACATGCCGAGGAAGAAGCCGCTCGGCAGCATGACAGCGTTGCTGATGGGCAGCACGAGATAGACGACCAGCGTCACGGCCGCGCCGATCGTGCTGATAAAAAACGTCTTGCGCCGGCCGATGGCATCGCCGAGGTGAGCGCCGATCATGAAACCCGCAAACGCGCCGGCGATGAGGGCGACGGTAAAGCCACCCGTCCCGATGACCGAAAGGCCTCGTTCAGTGCGCAGATAGGTCGGCAGCCACACCTGATAGATGTAGGTGGCACCCTGGCAGCCCGTCGTAAAGATCGACAGCTTGATCGTGGTCCAGAAGAACTCCGGTCGAAATACCGCCAGCAGCGATTCGTTTCGCTGTCCTTCGAGTGCTTTATTGCGTGCGTAGACTTCCGGTTCGTCGACGTGGCGGCGCAGGAAGAACACCAGCGCGGCGGGCGCGATACCGATCCAGAACAGCCAGTGCCACGCCTGACCTTCCGGCACCAGCGAAAACAGGGCGGTGTAAATGACGGCGGCGATACCCCAGCCGACTGCCCAGCCGCTTTGCACGAATCCGCCTGCGCGGCCGCGATATTTATCGCGAATCACCTCGGCGATCAGCACGGAACCGGCGGCCCATTCGCCGCCGAAGCCGATGCCCTGAAGCGCGCGGAAGATGAAGAACTGTTCGAAGTTCTGGGCGAAACCGCATAGGAACGTGAAAACGGCGTACCAGCCTATCGTGATCTGCAGCACCCGCACGCGGCCGAAGCGATCGGCCATGACGCCCGCGAGCCAGCCGCCGATCGCCGACGTCACCAGCGCGACGGTGCCGAGAAAGCCTACCTGCTGTTTGCTGATCCCCCACACGGCAATCAGTGTCGGCACGACGAAGCTGAAAATCTGCACGTCGAGTGCATCGAGGGTCCAACCTGCAAAGCAGGCACGAAGAGCGCTGCTCTCCCGCGGCGTCAAGTCCCGCATCCATCTGAACATCCTTGTCTCCTTTACCGGCTCGCGCCGGACTCTTCTGATTGCTGGTCAACACCGCGTACGCTGATTGATCGAGACTCCGGCAAGGCGTTCGCGACGTTCGATTCGAGAGCACTGTGCGCTCAATCGGACATCTTAAAAAGCGGGTTTCAGCATTTTCAGAGCACGCAAAAGGCGCGTTTAGCCGACGAGAGGAACGGCTGTGGGAATATCGATGGATGGACGGGGCGAGTAGCGGTGTCGATGCCAATTATCGCCAGGAGAGAGAGCGGCGTTTATCGATGGGTACGGGGTTGCCGCTTTCGCGGTCTTGCTGGCATCGCGTGCGTCGCTCCTGCTTGTTCAACCTCAGACGTGTTGCGACGCTCGTTGTGAGCCGTTTTCCGGCGAATGCTTCCGCGAGGCCGAGTGGCTCTTGCAGAATGTAGGGAAGGCGGCGTCCGCGAAGTCCGGACGCCGCCCGCGGCACACCTCAGGCGCGCTGGCCGAATTCCACTTCCTGGGCCGTCCAGCCGGCGACGCGGTCGCTGAGCGTCAGGCCGAGCCCGGGCCGCGTCGGCACGATCATCCGGCCGGCGCGCGTTTCGAGCTTTTCGTTGAACAGCGGTTCGAGCCATTCGAAATGCTCGACCCAGGGCTCGGTCGGATAGCAGGCCGCGAGATGCACGTGCAACTCCATCGCGAAGTGCGGCCCCAGCATCAAGCCCGCGTGCTCGGCCAGCCCGGCAATCTTGAGGAACGGCGTGATGCCGCCGACACGCGGTGCGTCGGGCATCAGATAGTCGGCCCCGCGCAGTTTGATGAATTCCCAGTGCTCCGCCACGCTCGTGAGCATCTCGCCCGTGGCGATCGGCGTATCGAACTGCGCGGCCAGTGCGGCATGGCCTTCCGCGTCGTAGCAATCGAGCGGCTCTTCGATCCAGACCAGATTGAATGGCTCGAACGTACGGCACATGCGCTGCGCGGTGGGGCGGTCCCATTGCTGGTTCGCGTCGACCATCAGCGGGAACGTGTCGCCCAGATGCTTGCGCACCGTTTCGACGCGGTGAATGTCGAGCGCGCAATCGGGTTGCCCGACCTTCAGCTTGATGCCGCCGATGCCCTTTTCGCGTGACGCGTCGGTATTGGTCAGCAACTGGTCGAGCGGCGTGTGAAGGAAGCCGCCCGAGGTGTTGTAGCAGCGCACGGAGTCGCGCTGCGAGCCGAGCAGCTTCGCGAGCGACAGGTTGGCGCGTTTGGCCTTCAGGTCCCACAGCGCGACGTCGAATGCGCCGATCGCCTGCACCGCCATGCCGCTTCTGCCGACCGAGGCCCCGGCCCAGGCGAGCTTGTTCCATAGCTTGGCAATGTCGCTCGGGTCTTCGCCGATCAGCGTCGGCGCGATTTCCTTCGCGTGCGCGAACTGGCCCGGGCCCCCGGCACGCTTCGAATAGCTGAAGCCCAGACCGCGATGACCGTCGGCCGTTTCGATTTCGACAAAGAGGATGGCGATTTCAGTCATCGGCTTCTGACGGCCGGTGAGCACCTTGGCATCGCTGATCGGGGTGGCGAGCGGCAGAAAGGTGGACGCAATACGAACCCAGGCAATGCGGTCGCCCGTTGCCGTGCCGGATGTCAGATGGTCGTTGATGTTCATGAGCGAGGTTCCTGTGCGATTGAAAAGGCGAGCCGCGAATGTATGGCTCAAGCGCATGCCTCGATCATACAATGATTGCGCAATCATTCAAGTGTGGCAGGTGGCGAAATCGTCGTGGTTTACACTGAGCGAGCCGATTCAACGGAGGAGGGGTGCCTGAAATAGGGGGAAGCCCGAGGTGTCGAAGCCGGATTGGGATTCGGGATTCCGGCAGATCATCGCTAGAATTGCGGGCATGACAACAGGAGCCTGAATGGCAAAGAAATCCGCGCGCAGCCAACCCGCCGCCGTCGCCGAGCAGGCGGGGAGCGTGACGTTAATCGATGTCGCTCGCGTAGCAGGGGTCGCGCCCATGACCGTGTCGCGGGCGCTGCATCGTCCCGAGCTCGTCCGCAGCGATACGGCGAGAAAAGTGCTCGAGGCCGTGAGAGCGACGGGCTACGTGCCGAACATGCTGGCGGGCGGCCTGGCGAGCAGCCGGAGTCGTCTGGTTGCGATTCTGCTGCCGACGATCGCCAACTCGATTTTTGCCGACACCGTACAGGCGTTGATGGACGGCCTGACCGCCTCGGGCTATCAGTCGCTGATCGGGCTGACCGGGTACTCCAGCGCCCAGGAAGAGGCGCTTGTCGAAGCGATTCTCGGACGCCGGCCCGACGGGATCGTGCTGGCCGGCACGAGTCACACCGACGCGACCGTCGAGCGGCTCAAGAATGCGCGGATACCGGTGGTCGAGATATGGGATCTGACCGACAAGCCGATCGATATCGTGATCGGCTTTTCACACGAAAAAGTGGGCATCAAGGTGGCGCGGCATCTTCTCGACAAGGGATACAAGCGGTTTGGGGTCCTCTCGGTCAACGATCCGCGTGGCCTGCGCCGTTGCCAAAGCCTTATCCGGGAACTCGGCCGCCATGGCCTGACCGACGTGCCGTTCGAGGTGCTGCAGGCACCGGCAACACTGCAGGCAGGCAGAGAGGGCGTGGGCCGGATGATGGTTGCCGGGTTTCCCGAGATCGTGGTCTGCAGTTCCGACACGCTTGCGCAAGGCGTGCTGGCGGAAGCCGCGAGCCGAGGCCTGCGCGTACCCAAGGATCTCGCGGTGATGGGGTTCGGCGATCTGAGCACCGCCGCGCACGTTTTTCCGGCCTTGTCGACGGTCCGGGTCGACGGGGCGACGATCGGCAGGAATGCCGCGACGGCGCTCCTCACGCGCTTCGCCGGCAAGTCGCAGGCGGGCCTCGATACCGTGAAGATCGATACTGGCTTTTCAATCGTCGACCGGGACAGCGCCTGACGGCGGAGACGGGCAGGGGGCTGACAGGCTGACAGATGGCTCCTCTGGGCGGGACGTTTGCACGTTAACCCGAGTTGCACCGGATGAAAGATTGCGCAACCATTGACTGAAATGATTGCGCAATCTTTTTTGCCTTCTGGTGCCGGGCGGTAACTGGCGACCCTGTGCAAGACAGCGAGATTCAGGCGAAAGGGCGTGACTCTCGCGCCTTGCCGGAGACAGGTGCGGCGCAATCGACGGATACATCTCACTTTCACAGGAGCGGGAGATGAAGGACGTGACGGTTGCATCCCATGGGCTTACGGCCGCCGCCGACGCGACCGGGAAGCCGGGCGCGGCCATGAGGCCGATCATCCAGGTGGTGGCCGGCAATGCGCTCGAAATCTACGATTTCATGATCTATGGCTACTACGCCAGATACATCGCCCAAACGTATTTTCCGAGCGACAGCGAGTACGTTTCCCTGATGATGTCGCTGATGACCTTCGCGTTCGGGTTTCTCGCGCGGCCGATCGGGGCCATCGTGCTCGGCGCCTACACCGATCGTCATGGGCGGCGCAACGGCCTGATCCTCGCCCTGTCGCTGATGTCGCTCGGCATCATTTCCGTCGCGTGCACGCCTTCATACCGGAGCATCGGGCTGGCCGCGCCGGTTATCGTGCTGCTTGGGCGTTTGCTGCAGGGCTTTTCCGCGGGAGCCGAACTCGGCGGCGTCGTGGTCTATCTGGCGGAAATCGCTCCGCCGAAGCGGCGCGCGTTCTTCACCTGCTGGCAGGCGGGCAGCCAGCAACTCTCCGTGATGGCGGCTTCGCTCGTCGGCCTCGTCCTGCTTTATCTGCTCGCGCCGCACGAGTTGCACGCATGGGGATGGCGGATTCCGCTTCTGCTGGGCTGTGCGGTCATTCCCGTAATGTTCTGGTTGCGCTCCAGTCTTGCCGAAACATCGGTGTTCGCCGCGAAAAAGAAGACGCCGACAGTAGGGGATATCTGCACGAGCCTCGTTTCGGGTTGGCGAACCATTGCCCTGTGCATGGGCATGGTGGCGCTCGCCACCGTCACTTCGCAAACCATTACCACGTATGCGCCGACGTTCATCAAGAGTCTGAACCTCGGAGAGTCCGCGGGATTCATCATTCTCTTTTTCGGCGGACTGTCGGTGCTGATCTGTCTGCCTATCATGGCCGTGGTGGCGGATCGTTTCAATCGCCGCACGGTCCTGATCGTCGTGACCCTTCTGGCAGGGCTGAGCGCCTATCCGATGATGTCGTGGCTCGCTGCGCAACCCACCGTGTTCAAGTTCGCGGTCGTCGAGCTGTGGTTCTCGTTCATCTACGCGGCGTACAGTTCCGTGCAGGTGGCCGCGATGGTCGAACTGGTGCCGCCGAGCGCGCGCACGTCCGGCTATGCATTCGCACAGGCGGTGGCGGCCGCGGTTCTGGGCGGCTTCACGCCCGCCATTCTCACGTGGTTGACGCATACCTTCCACAGCAATGCCATGGTCGGCGTCTGGCTGGCGGTCAATGCCGCGATTAGCCTCATTGCCGCGCTTGCATTGGGACAGAAAGAGACGGCAACGCGGCAAAGCGCCCAATTGCAATAGGGATCGGCAACGCCTGGCGTTGATCGGCGCGCCCGGCAATCTTGCCGGTGTGTTTTCGTCGTCGCTGCCAGGCTATCCAGCGGCTCCCATACCTGGCTGCAACGCTGCGGGATGATCTGCCGCCGCTGCAAATTGAATCCCCCGGTTGACGACCATCAAGGCAGATCGGTGTAAACCATGGCGATCGCGTAATCAGTTTCGTTTGAATGATTGCGCAATCATTGTATGATCGAGTCCGCATGGATACGTGGACGCGGCGTGCCGTCCGGCACGAGCCGCCGGCAATCGAACAGGATCAGCAAGGAATCGAGGAGACAGGGCAGTGGTAGCGAATACAACCAGACGGACAAACGTACGATGGTTCATCCTGACGATGATCTTTATCGTCACCGTGTTCAATTACGTGGACCGGGCGACGTTGTCGATCGCGGCGCCGAGCATGCGGCATGAACTCGGCTTCGACGCGCTCACCATGGGCATTGCGTTTTCGGCATTCGGCTGGACCTACACCGGCATGCAGATTCCCGGCGGGCTGATCCTGGACCGGTTCGGCGCGCGGATCGTGCTGGGCCTGAGCCTCATTGCGTGGTCGGTGCTCACGTTTCTGCAGGGATACGCGCACCTGTTCGCGTCGGCGTTCGCCGCGCTCTTCGCGTTGCGCTTCCTGATGGGCGCTGCCGAATCGCCGGCGTTCCCGTGCAACAGTCGTCTGACGGTCATGTGGTTTCCGAGTACCGAACGCGGCCTCGCGACGTCGATCTTCCAGTTGGCGCAATATTTCGCGCTGGCCGTTTTCACTCCGGTCATGACCTATACGGTCAGCCGCTGGGGCTGGCACTACGTGTTCTTCACGACAGGCGCGATCGGTGTGCTGATCGGGCTCTGGTGGCTGAAATCGGTGCGCGAGCCGCAGTCCGATCACCGCGTGAATGCGGCCGAACTCGACTACATCGCCGCCGGCGGCGGACTCCCGACGATGGGCGACAGCCCGCGGCCGTTCCGCTGGCGCGAGGTCCGCGCAATTGCCGCCAACCGCATGATGATCGGCATCTATATCGGACAGTTCTGCCTGACGTCGATTACGTGGTTCTTCCTCACCTGGTTCCCGACCTACCTCGTCGAGGCCAAGGGCATGTCGATACTGAAGGTGGGCATTGCGGCGGCGATACCCGCCGTGGCCGGATGCGTCGGTGGACTCGTCGGCGGCCTGTGGTCCGACTGGATGCTCAAGCGCGGCTTCAGTCTCACGGCGGCCCGCAAGACGCCGATCATCGGCGGCCTCGTGCTGTCGAGTACGATCGTCGCGGCGAATTACGTGCATTCTTCCGTGATCGTGATTCTCGTGATGTCGCTCGCTTTCTTCGCAAAGGGTGTCGGCAACCTGGGGTGGTGTATCGTCGGTGACGTCTCGCCGAAACACGCGATGGGCATCAGCGGCGGCATCTTCAATCTGTGCGGCAATCTCGCGAGCATCGTCACGCCGCTGGCCATCGGCTGGATGATCAAGCGCACCGGCTCGTTCGAGGTTGCGCTGACCTATGTCGCGGCACTTTCGCTGCTCGGTGCTTTTTCGTATCTGTTTGTTGTCGGCAGGCTCGAGCGCATCGAAGGGGGCGAGTCGGATGAGACTGCGTTGGGCGATGTTCCGGCTGCGGCTCTGAAGCCGCGCCACGGCGGTTGAAGCCGCGCAGCAACACTTTTCGACGGGTTACCGTTGATGAACGCAATGGGTTTTACCGCTTCTGTTGCCGCGCGGCGAGTGTCGACAATTTCATTGCCGCGCTTGCGTACGGCCGCTGTCCGAAGGACGCGCTAAACCCGGATACGTGGGTGGGTTTAGCGATCTGGTTGATCGATTGTCACTTCTGGTCCGGAAACGCCGGACGCGCGCGCTGCGCGTCGAGCCAGCGTGCCACCGACGGCATCTCCGGCTGCGCATCGAGCGTGGAGGCGAAGCGCTCGGCCAGCGAGTACCAACGATGCGCGGCGAGCGCGACGCCGATGTCGGCGAGCGTGAAGCGATCGAGCGCGAGATGCGAATGCGTGTCGAGCCGCGCGTCGACAATCCGGAGCAGCCGCGCGGACTCGGCGAATGCGTTGCGTATCGCGGCGTAATCGCGCTTTTCCTCGGGCACGCGAGTCAAGCCGAGAAACGTAATGCGCAACGTCGCCCATAACGCACCGAGCTGCCAGTCCATCCAGCGCTCGACTTCCGAGCGCTCGTCGGCGTCTTGCGGCAACAGGTCGCCATTGCCATAGGCCGTCGCGAGATAGCGCATGATCGTGTTCGATTCCCAGATCGACCGTCCATTGTCGACCAGCGCCGGCACGAGGCCGTTCGGATTGAGCTCGCGATAGGCCGCCGTATCGTTGACGCCGAATTCGAGCCCGGCGTCGATCCGCTCGTAATCGCGGCCTTCGATTCGCCCGAGTTCGCCGAGGCACCACAATACCTTCTGCACATTGATCGAATTTCGTCTTCCGTAAACCTGCATCATCTCTCCTCGAACAAATATCGTGTGCCGTGAGGCTGGCAGTCGTGCGTCACTGCCGCCTGCCTGGCGACGCCGGCAAGTATGCGCTGCCCACCGTCAATCGACAACAACGAGCGCGGCGCAATGGCTCAATGAGCCTTCGCGGGTGGGCCCGCCATGGCTATTTTCCCATTGCATCTCATCGAGCAGCAGATACTGCTATCGACTCCCGGTTTCCTGCTCTGCGTGCAGGGTGATCTTGGGCCGCTGTTTGGCGGCTAGTGAGGAGCCGAGCGGAGCCCCGTGTCGGGCGATCGAGCGCATACAAAGAGTGCTATGAGCATCAATGCGGCCATTCCTGCGAATGTCGCGTTGAAAGTTCCTGTGGGTAACGCGCTGATCGCAAATACGCCATGTGCTTCGTGACCGGATTGTCCGCCGGATAGGACCAATGCACTTCGGCGAATCTGGAACTCGAGGAAAGCGCCGACCGCTGCGCCCCCAAGCATGCTGCCGATCGATCTCAAGAGAAGGTACATCCCGGTGGCTGCTCCGATGTCCCGCTGTTGTGCTGAGTTTTGCACGATCATCAGGGTGCTAACGTTCGCGCACCCCATGCCTGCACCCGTGCACACCGTGAAGACTACGCTTACGTTGAATGCAATGTGCCCGGTGAAACATGCCAGCAGGAAAAAGCCGCACGCGGCGAAGATCACTCCGCCTAGCAGAACGGGCTTCATCTTTCCATAGGACCGCGCTACGTGGCCGGTAATGTAGTTGCCGAGCACATTCGACGCCAGAAACGGGACCATCAACAGACCCGATGACGTTGCATCGGCATGGAATACGCTTTGATAGAAAATCGGCAGAACGAAGAGCGATGCGAACATTGCCGCGGCCGAGAGCATTCCGCCCAGATTGGCAACGACCAGTGCGCGGTCAGCGAAAAGTCGTGGAGGAAATAGACCGTTCTCATAGCGCACCTGCTGATGTTTGAGCAACCAGCCAAACACCAGAGTACAAGCCGCGAGTACGCCTGTCTGTGAGGAAATCCAGGGGAAACTGTTGCCGCCAAGTGTCAGGAGAAGGAGTAGTGAGCTGACCGTCACGGTCATGAATGCGCTGCCGAATCCATCAAACCGCACTTTGGTTTCTCGAACACCCGTTCTCGCCGGCAAGCCACGGCGACAGAGAAAAAGCGCGGCCGCGCCCAGAGGCAGGTTAACCCAGAAGAGCCATCGCCAGGAGGCGTGGTCTGCAAGATAACCACCCACTAGCGGGCCGGCGATCGACGCGACTGCCCATACGCCCGCGAGATATCCCTGATACCTTCCTCGCTCTCTCGGCGACACGGCGTCTGCAATCGCAGCTTGTGCCAGAGACATCAGCCCACCGCCACCGAGGCCCTGCAGGGCGCGGAACACGACCAGCTGAGTGATACTGTTGGCACAGCCGCAGACGATGGAAGTTGCGATGAAGATTGATAGGGCAATCTCGAGAAGCTTGCGTCGACCATAATGGTCAGACAAACGGCCGTAGATAGGTGCGGCGATAGTCGACGCCAGGAGATAAGCGGTGAGTAGACACACTATATGACCGCGACCGTTGCTGTGGCTGTGGCTGTGGCTGTGGCGCGGCTCAGCCTGTTCAGGGCCGCCTCGAACCTGATACGATTGGGACTTTGCCAGCCCGTATGTAACGCCTGACCGTGTTTCTCGACACGCCCAGTCGTTTGGCAATCTCGCGCAACGAGACATGATCGCGAAAGTGCCAGCGTCGGATGATGCTCAATATAGCCACGTCGATCACTCCGTTCCCCCGCCCGTTGCCGAGCAGGTCAGTGTTCTACGTGGGTCAAGATTCGATGCAAATTACTGCCGAGGGTGGGTCAGGATTCCGTGCAAATCAACAGGCAGCACGCAGAGCGTCCCGGCTCCGACCATTTCCAGCACGCCACCGACGATCTGAAGACCGCCCCAGATCCGGTTGAACGACATCTCCGACTGACTGATCGACTGGCGAGCCAGTATCGCGGCCAACTGTGGCGCACTGAGCGCGATGCGCACGCCGTCCGAATCCTGTTGATCCGACATTCCGAATTCCTCTGCAATTGTTTGGGCTACCAATCTGGCAACCGACCACAGGGGTAGGGAATGAGCGAAGGATGATTTCTACTTCCAACGGACAACGAAACGTTAGCAAGTGCTTCCGCTGAAGTGCACGCCGTGGTGCGTGTGAACAGAGGGGATAATGCTGATTCAATCCAGCAAAGCCGGCGTTTTGTGGTGCCGTCAGTCAGTGTGCAGATAGGCTTCGCTCACGCCTTCATCATCGGGCGGAACTGTGCCGGCAAGTCAGTGCCGTGATAGAGCGCTTCACTCTTATATGCAACCGTGTGCACGGTTGCCGGCTCTGCAAGATCAAGATCGCGCGCAGTACCTTGCTCACAGGCACAATCGCGAAACTAGCTCTTAAAACCGTATACGGTTGCCAACGCGCCCCGGCGTATCGCTAGCCGGGGCCGTCGATGTGCCGGGAGCAGGGCGCTTCCAGCAGCGGCAAATACGCATGACGTACATGGCCGTATCTCGGCGGGAGTGAGTTCCTCGCCATCTTTTCCGCAGTACTGCGGATGCGACTGAGCGGATGCATAAGTCACGTAACAGCCGAGCAGGTTCGGTGCGAACGCGCGGGTTTTATCTTGTACAGAGCACCGCGCGCCGCATCAACTGCTTCAATCGACACCCACGTTAACCGCAATGGATGCGTTGTTACTCGCTCTGTGCCGGCCGTCCCGTCTTGACGGCATCGAGTGCCGAAATTGCGGCAAGCAGCCGTTTCGATGAAGCCGATTCGAGCAATTGCAATCCCGCGCGCAGCAGTTCACTCTTCTTGACCGCGACGCCGGCATCGAGGCATTTCCGCTTGAGCAGGGCGATTCGCTCATAGTCGGCCTTGGGCATCGTGAAGCTGTCGCGAACGACCTTGTCTTTCTTCGCATGCCTGACTTTGCTCTTTCCGCCTGCGTCCTGAGCAGGCGCTGCGGCTGCGGAACGAGTCGGTGCGGCAGCGTTGCCTGCCTTGGATTTCTCGGCCTTGGTCTTGCTGGCGCGGACGGTTTTCGCGGGTGCGGCCGCTTCGGGTTGTTCCTTTGCCGCATCGGTCGACTTAGGGAAATGAAACGTCTTCTTTGTAGATTTGCGTGCAGTGACTGTGGCCATATTGGGCTCCTGGTTGAAAACGATATAAACAGTATATACGGTTTATATCGGTCCGTTGCCAGATTCATGGTGTTTTACGCGCGCCGGCATGGCTGGCGCGTGGCTCAGCGTCTCAGCCGGTATCCGGCGTGTCTCTTGACGAATTCATGGAAGTGGCGATTGCCGATCGCGCTCGCCCAGGCATTGACCCAGTCGGTTGCGATCGCTCTTTCTACTGCGGAATCCGCGCGCATGAGGCGAACGGTCGCGATGCGCAGGCGCAAGAGCGCGTATTCCTTCTTCGTACATTCCCTACGCGAAACGGACGTGTCTTCACGCATCGCAGGCAAGCAAAAGATTCGAAAGAAATTCGGCGGCGTAGAACCGGGTTCGCACACATCGATCTTGTGAGCATAGTAGAGTGGCGACATACCTGTCCAGGTGGGGTTTTCGCGAAGCGCGGCGACCGGTTGAATCCGCAGTCGGCTTCGGTCGTTCGATCACGAATGCGCGAGGCGCTAAACCAGGAGCACTGGCAGTCTTGAGACTGTCTCCGGTGTTGCCACGTTATCGCGCGATACGTCGAAGCGTGTCGTGTTCAACGCATGCCGGCCGTCGAGAAATGCAATGCCGAACTCGCATCCACCAGGCCGCGAATCATAAGGTAAGCGAAGAAACCGCTGGAAGCCCGAGCGCCAGTTCAGGCGCGAGCGCAAACCTCGAAAGACGTTGCACCGCGTAGCGGTCTAGCGTTTCGGCTCGGTAACGAAGCCGATTCTGGTCAGGCCACCCGCATAAGCGGCGGACATCACCTGTGCCACGGATTCGTAGGCGGCCTTGCGATCCGCACCGAGATGCAGTTCCGGCAGCGGATTCCCGCGTGCGGCAGCGGCGATCTTCTCGCGCAGCGCAGCGGGTCCGACCGGCTGGCCGTTCCATAACACGGTGCCGTCGGCCTCGATCGATACCTCGATCTGCGCCGCCTTCGTGTCTTCCTGGCGGCTGCTGGCGTGCGGCAGTTCGATGTTCACCGCGTGGCGTAGCGTGGGGATCGTCACCATGAAGACGATCAGCAGCACCAGCATCACGTCGACGAGCGGCGTCATGTTGATGTCGGCCATCAGGCCGTCGTCTTCGTCGTCGGTAAAAGCGGCGAGTGCCATTTCCGTACCTGGCGGGGATCAGTCGTTGACGGTGGCGAGCCGCAGGCCGGCGCCCTGTTCCGAGGCCGGCAGGCTCGGGTCGCTCACGCAGTACGCGTGAAGCCCATGCGCGAACCGCTTCAGCTTTCCGGCGAGCGCCTTGTTGGCGCGTGTCAGCGCGTTGTAACCCAGCACGGCGGGAATCGCGACAAAGAGGCCGAACGCCGTCATGATCAGCGCCTCGCCGACCGGGCCCGCGACCCGGTCGATCGACGACTCGCCCGCCATGCCGATCGCCAGCAGCGCGTGATAGATACCCCATACCGTACCGAGCAGCCCGACGAACGGCGCGGTACTGCCGACCGACGCGAGGATCGAGAGTCCGCTCTGCAGATGGGCGATGCTTTCGTCCATCGTGTCTTTCAGGCAGCGCGTGATCCAGTCCGACACGTCCACGCGCTCGCGCTGAAGCGGCTGCATCCGGCGATGATGCTCGGCCGCTTCCTTGCCCGCCAGTGCGAGCGCGAGAAACGGGTTGCCACGCAGCATTGCCGCACGGTTTTCCGCCGGCTTCGCGCTGTCAGTAAAGGCATCCAGATGTCGGGTGGCCTGTTCGACGCTGCGGGCCAGCCGCTTGAGCCGGATCACGTTCCAGCCTTTGACGATCATCACGCTCCATGAGAGCACCGACATGACCAGCAGTGCGAGCGCGATGCCGCGCGTCACGAAATCGCCGGCTGTCAGGAAGTGCGCAATACCGTAGTTTTGCATAATAGATTCCTCGTTGAATATCCGCGCTAGTCGTTCAGCGCGAATACGAAAGGAACGGACGTCGGCACACGGCGCGGCGTGCCGTTCTCAAGATAGGGCCGGCAGCTGCTATCGCGCACGGCGGCCAGCGCCGCTTCGTCGAGACGGCTGTGTCCGCTGCTGCTTTTCAGTTCCACGGACTCAGGCTGGCCCGTCAAGCCCACGATGAACTTCACCGTCACGGAGCCCGATTCGCCGCGTTTGCGCGACAGTTCCGGGTAGGGCGGCTGGGCAATGCCGCAGTGCAGATGCGAGATATCCTGCGGGGCATCGAGGGCCATCGTGGGGCGGCCCGGGCTCGCGTCGGGCGGCGAAGAGGGCGGCGCCGGCGGGGCGGATGCCGCGGCGGC
>NZ_VWWM01000034.1:0-244 GCF_011752945.1 Paraburkholderia sp. Cy-641 | reverse complement strand
AAACAGTAAGTGTAGCACGATACAATGGACGACGAGCTAGCTCAGGTAGACGACGAAGAAGGTGCATGTGGTGAGCAAGAGACTGAGACAGAAAGAATCATAAATAGGAAGGATGGAGATGACGATGTGCGGAACGTCTGACGTAAAAACGTAAACTGGCGTGATGGTCTTCCAAGATAATTTTTAGCTGTAACGGAACAAGATCGATTTATTTTTTTTTTTTTTTTTTTTTTAATGATCCGCC